>CAXDOZ010000037.1:0-20622 GCA_963991145.1 uncultured Chitinophagales bacterium
ACAGTGAGAACCTCGGGATTGTATTGGGTTCCTGGGGGATTGGGGGTTTCTTCATCTGAGCAAGCAAAAGCAAGACTTAAAACAATAATAAATAGCGGAAAAATGGATCTAGCGCCTTTCACTTAGCTAAATCTCAATAAAAAAGCCGACAGAAAATATCCTATCGGCTACATTTTAAAAGTAAGATAAATTAAAACTCCTCAATGAGGACTCCCATCTTACCTTGCTGGTAATCTCGCATGGCTTCCATGATTTCGGTTTGGGTGGTCATCACGAAGGGTCCATAATGAGTCACTTCCTCTTCAAGCGGCTGTCCGCTCAGGAATAAGATCTTGGTTTCCTCCAGAACTTCAATTGGAATTTCCTCGGCTGCACCTCGCAGATAAACCATGTTCAATTTATCTACCATTCCAAAGCCCTCTATTCTGATCTTACCACTAAGCAAATAGATAAAACCGCTCCAGCCAGCAGGCTTTTTCAAAGTAAGCTTATCGCCTTTTCCTAATCTGCCCATTAAGGCATTTACGGGAAGCTTGGTGTCTACCGGGCCTTTAATTCCATCATAATCACCTGCTACCAACCGCAACTCTCCATTGCCTTTAAAGACAACCGGCTGAGTCTCTTTATCAATTGCCTGATAATGCGGTTGGATCATTTTCTTATCCGCAGGAAGGTTTACCCAAAGTTGGATGATCTCCTGCTCTCCGCCATTTTGAGCCAGCTCCTCGCTGGTGCGTTCACTGTGAATGATTCCCATTCCGGCATCCATCCACTGAACACCTCCTTCCTTTACAATCGAACTATTGCCACGTGAATCTCTGTGGTGAACATCCCCTTCAAAAATGAATGTCACCGGAGAAAAGCCCCGGTGTGGATGCGGACCAATACCAACATCCTTCGCGCTCCTTCCACCTTTGTGCTCCACATTCGCATGGTGCAACAATAAGAAAGGATCGATCTGATCCACATTTCGCGTTGGAAATGGCTGTCTTACTGGAAATCCGCCCATGTCTACCATGTCGGCCGGCATAATCATGAGTACTGGGTTTTGCTTATTCATGTTCAAACAACAGTTGTGATTACGGATAAGTTCAGTGAAAGAGAACCACATAGTTTATGCTCGCTCAAATCCGCCCGAAGGGCGAGATATAGTTAACATTTACCTAAAGCTATTCTCTTTAAATTGCCATTATTAAATCTAACAAACATGCGTTTACCCCTTCTATTCCTCCTGTTAACTCTCTGCTTCTCAATTACTGCTCAAACCACAAATGAGCCATCATTCGAGCATGATGTAGAAACAGATGCCAAACCCTGGTCGCACTTAGAATTCAACAATGATCCCTACGAATTCCAATTTGCCATTGTATCAGATAATACAGGTGGTGCTCGTCCGGGAGTGTTTCACTCAGCAATAATGAAGTTGAATTTGATGCAGCCCGAATTTGTAATGAGTGTTGGCGATCTGATCGAAGGCTATACTGAAGATATGGACCAGGTAGAGTCTGAATGGGTTGAATTCAATGGATGGATTGAGGAACTCCAAATGCCTTTCTTCTATGTCCCGGGAAACCATGACATAACAAACTCATTAATGCAAGCAGATTGGGAAGAGCGATACGGGGTTCGTTACTTTTCTTTTGTTTACAAGGATGTGCTTTTCATCATGATGGATACAGATGATGATTTAAACCCGGCCTGGTATAAGGTTACTGAAGAGCAGGAGAACTATGTATTGAGTGTCTTGGAAAAGCATCGGGATGTGCGTTGGACCCTCTTCTTTATGCATCACCCGCTTTGGACCCAAGACGATAATGAGCTTTCTGTTATTGAGGAGAAATTAAAAGTCGAAGGACGAGATTACACAATGTTTGCCGGGCATGTCCATCATTATATGGAATACGAACGTCAGGGCAATCAATACTATACTTTGGGCACAACAGGAGGTGGAAGTCCTTTGAGAGGACCGCGCTTTGGAGAATTTGATCACGTTACCTGGGTAACCATGAAAAGAGATGGACCTGTAATGGCAAATCTGGAATTGAGTGGCATTCTCGATATGGATATAAATACTCCGGAGATCCAGGAGCTTTCTGATGCTTTAACAAATGCCTCCAGCTTCGATGAACTGATACTGACAAATTCTCCTACTGAATTTGAAACAGGAAGAATCCTATTTAGCATTGAAAACACAAGTGAGAAGCCTGTTGCATATCGTAGTCAATTCTTCCATCATCATCAGCTAATATTAAGTGAATCAGATTTTGAATTTACTGTTGAACCGGGAGGCAGACACCAAATTGATGTCGACCTCAATGTAGAAAGTAAAATGGCTTATGAGGATATCGGTTTGCTGAGATTGAATTGGGAAGTTCAATTTGAAGATTCTCCTTATCCCGAATTAAAACTGACGGGAACAAATGATATCGAGATAAGACCCACTGAAATCAAGTACCTCGATCCTGTTGAACCAATTTATCTGGATAAATACTCTGCAAGTGCTGATCACCCATGGGAAGGAATTGAAATGCATTACTCAGATAATGGGGAAGCTGTTTCAGATAATTCTCCAGTTTTCTCAGATCCAATCCAAATTGAAAAGGGAGACTTAAAACTGGCGATTCAATTGATTGATGAAAATGGGCTAATGAGCGGCATCGAGGAGAAGGAAATACATCAGGTCAAACTCGCTAAAGCAGTCACTTTAAAAAAGGCAGAAAAAGGATTGGAATACAAAGCCTATTTAGGTGAATGGAACATGCTTCCTGATTTTAGCAAACTAAAACCTTCAGGAGATGGATTAGCCAGTAATTTCGGAGTAGAAAGTCTTGCCGACGCTGAAGACAATTACGGTTTAGTATTCAAGGGCTTTGTTCAAATTGAGGAAGAGGGCATCTATACATTCTTCACTTATTCAGACGATGGATCAAAGCTTTATATCCATGGAGAAGAAGTAGTGGATAATGATGGAATCCACAGTCCAAAGCTTGAAAGAGGTTACTACGCATTAGAGCCCGGCTATCATCCAATTGAGATCCATTATTTCGATAAGGATGATTACGAAAGACTTTGGGTAGGATATCAGGCACCAAGCATGAGTCGCTTTAAGTCCCTTTCATTTGATTATCTAGCTCACTGATTGAGAGCAGGAATACTTGGCCTGGATTTCCTGGTTGGAATAGTATGAAAGAAAGTGAATCGAAGAATCTGTCGGTTGAAATAATCATAACCCGAGGTTCTTTGCTGATACCAGTTCATATAGGTAATTCCAAAGGTATACCGTGAAGACAATTTGTAAGAAAGAGTGACTCCTACCCGATTCTGATCAAATACATTTGCGCCAATATTTGCACTCAATAGATTGATCATTATCTCATCGAAGATGGTGAGTTTTAGATTTTGAGTTCTGTTTTCTGATTGCCACAAAATAAAATCAGCTCCAAAAGCAAAACGAAAACGCAGAGTTCCATATGCTAACTCAGGTATTGGCTCCCCAAACTCATCCACCTTTTGAAAGATCCTTTCCTCGAGCCAAAATCGTTGGGTCAGAGAGATCCTGTCACTAAGCTTTTGCTTATGCATCATTTCTTGCTGAAGTCTCAACTCAAATAAGGCGATGTAATCTTCTGCCTGTGGCTCATGCGGCAGAGTCTGCCAAAAGAGGGTAAGTCCAAATGCTCCAGACCATCCTTTACCAAGGGATTTCCCCAGATGATTTCTTATTAGAAATTGATGGTGATGCCAGGGGAACATGTATGTGCGTTCTTCAATCTCGGAGCGGAACTGCCAATCTTTTGCCATCGGCACCTTCAGGAAATAGCGGAACCACATAAGACGCTGGTTCTCCACCACCTTTTCCTGAGCCATTGAACTAAGACTCAAGCCAATAAGAAAAAGCAATATTATTCGCCTGATCATCGCGCAAATGTACGCTTAGCCACTCTAAAGAACTGTGACAATTGGCACTTCTACTTTTTCGTAAATTTCTTCACTGCCTGAAAATCAGAACTACTGATCAATATGAAATACTGACCCACAGGTAATGAAGAGACATCGATCTGCCCTTTAATGGATTCTATTTTCCCGTCAGACATTTCGCGACCAATAAGGTCAATTATCTGCCATTCCCCTTTTGCTGCTTCATCCATCAGCTCAATATTTAGGAGGCCTTCGGCCGGATTTGGGAACAGGGTGAATGTGCTCGATTCGAGGTCCTCAATTCCAACAACCCAATCCACTCTAACACTGTCTCTGGCCTCACAATCAAAGTCGTTGAATGCAGACAAACAAAGCCAAAAAGTAGTGTTCACTCCTGCAGGTGTAAGGGTTACTCCAGAATCTGAAGTCGAAATCGTATCGCCTGTTAAGCAGTCAATCCAATAATACTCATCAAAGCCAATTGGGGCTGCTACAAAATATGGTGTCGGTCCCCAAATCACCTGATCACCACCAAGGTCTGCATCTGCCTCTGAGGCCACAATAGAAACCAACTCTCTTTCACTTGAGCAATAGCCTTCGTAATTCACTCCATAGTGATAGTACACACCAACGTTTACTGCTCTTGGAAAGTAGATCTGTCCAAAAGTGTGGGAGATCCCAGAGCCAGAGATAATTTGTAACTGACCATCATCAGAAATCAATTCGTTACTCACAGCAGAGTAAGCAACACGCTCACCGGCATTCGAACAGAAAAAGTACAAGCCTAAGGTATCCCCCTGGTTTAGAGCCCTTACAGGCAGATGCACAACTGCATTCGCATCGGTTCCCGGGGACAGAACAGTATCCCTTCCCCAAAGAGTCCAGGCTCCAGCATTCTGCTCATAAGATTTGTAACTGCCATTGCGAAACATCACTTCAACCTCATAAGTAGATGCATTCTGAAACCTCATCAAAAGGCTGTCAATAGTCAGATCTTCATCTGCTACCAGATCGAACATCACTCCATTCCAATGACGATCAACAATGAATGGGATTCCATTGAACTCGACATTTGTTAATGGACCAGAAACAGCCTGAATGTAGAAAGAGGTATCGGCCTGTAAGGCCAAAAGATCCAACTCATCACCCCCAGAAAAAGGAACCTGAGCATTCATATTCGCATACCAAAGGAGAGTGTCACCATTTTCAAAGTCGAGATCATAGGACTCTGAATCGCCGAGACAGATCGTGTCTTCAAGATCGTCAGCCTCCGGCCTTGGATCGATCCAGATACTGTATTCAAGAGTGTCATTGCTCCTGGTTGTATCTCCAAAAGTTTGGTTGATCATGCGAACAGTTCTCAATCCCGGGCTCTCAACAGGCAGGCTCACAAAAACTGAATCCCGGGAGCAAGAAGGCATGGTAGAAATTGTAAACCAGGTATCATCGTATGTACTATCTGGGTCTGAAACTGAAATATTGATCGTCCAGCTTACCGGTGTTCCAAGGTTTGCGAAGACACAATAAAAACCAGCCTCATCCTCAAGGCATGTCTCCGTAAAATTTGGGCGAATGCGCTCCATCATTAGATCTACTCCCCCATTTACAGAAAGAAAAGAATCCTGAATTCCCTTATCCAAAACCTGATTCATCAAAATTCTATGAGCAGCATCGTTCAGATGCACATTGTCTCCTGAGTTGTATTGAGGTAGAAGGACATTTGCTGTATCGGCCAAAGGGTCATAGAATTCGATCGCATAATTCCCATAAGTATCAAGAATAGAATCGTGCACCATATACTGATAGCTGGCATTTGAAGGATTGCCTAAAGGCTGGGTAGTGCAGATATAAATTGGGACTCCATTATTCCAACTTTGATTCCAGAGTGAATCAAAATTTGACAACTGCTCCCTCATTGGCCACTGACGATCATTGGATGGCAGATTCACGATGATCACATCAGGATTTCGGCTCAGGGCCTCGGTTATGTTTCTATTGCTATCTACTGCTGGTCGGCCCGCAATTGGCGATACAAACTCATGCGGCATGATCCTGTAAGTCGTGAATCCACCCACTGCAAGATTGATCACTTCATTATTTGGATTTAGCTTTTGAAGCTCTTTTCGGTATCTATTCACCCAGGTCGAATCCGATGATGAAGGTCCGGTACCTGCAGCGGTAGATGAGCCAAGGATCACAACTCTGAAGCTTTCATTCTGGTAACAGGGGTTTTGGCCAAGGGCCGATATGAATCCTGCGCAAAGCAGAATCAGGAGGAAAAGGGGGTATTTCATAGCTAAAAGATACTAAGCTGTATCCAATTCAAATGTCAGAATGCTGAATCTCATCTTTTGAGATATTCCTTAACTTCCGCTCAGTATGAAATACAAAGACATCATCACCTCTGAGATCCAGATCGATGCACCAATTCAAAAGGTCTGGTCTATTCTTGAAGATTTTGACAATTATCATAAATGGAATCACTTCTGCCCAAAGGCAGAAACGACTAAGCGAATCGGCGATCCTTTTGTGATGACTGTTTACATGAAGAAGGACAAAAAGCCAATTCTTCAAAAGGAGATCTTCTCAGATTACGAGCCACCTCATGTTGTAGGTTGGAGTCTGGATTGGGGAATTTGGTTGAAGACACATCGAATCCAGCGTCTTGAGGAAAGAGATGGAGGAACTTACTATTACACTCAGGATCTTTTCTGGGGATTGCTTACACCGCTTGTGATGTTCCTTTATGAGAAGGATATCCAAATTGGATTTGATGAGGTCGCACAAAAGTTAAAAGAGGAGTCAGAGAAATAATGCGCAGTTTTTTATTCTTTTTGATTTTGGTCCTCGGCTTCGCCGGATGTAAAAAGCCCGGAGCTAATGCCACGCTTGAGAATCAGCTTACTTCAGGAACCTGGCGAGTAAGCAGCTACATTGAAAATGGGGATAATCAAACGGACCTGTTCCTTGGATATGTTTTTGATTTTGAGAATGCTGGAAACATTGTCATCCTATTTGAAAGCAATGTAAATGATGGCTCCTGGGTGCGAACAAACACAAGCGATACCGAGCCTCGAATTCGTTTAAATTTCGGCAATACTGCTCCTCTTCAAAAATTAAACTGGGAGTGGGAAGCTACCATGCGAACAGATGATATCATTCTCTTTCGAAATGTAAATAGTCAGGGGAATCTCAGTAATAGAAGCCTTACGCTTCAAAGGCGCTAATCAGCAAAGTAATACATCGTACCATCCTCATCTTCGTACATGTACTTCATAATTGGAGGCCATAACTCCTCAGGTAACTCTGCTTCCCAGTCGTGAAGATTCATCGTTAGTTCTCTAACAATTCCAGGATGTGTCTCAGCAAGATTATCCTTTTCAAATTTATCCTTGCTCACATTATACAGGTTCGTATAACCGTGATCGACATCGAGCATTAGCTTCCAGTCACCCTTGCGAATGATCTTGTTCCAACCAAACTTCCAGTAAAGAGCTTCATGGGCAGGGCCAATATCTGCACCCATCAAATGAGGAACCAGATTTGTTCCGTCTAGCTGATAATCAGGGTGATCATCTACCCCTGCAAGCTGAGCGGCAGTTGCTGCAATATCAAGTGAGATCACGGGTTGGTCGTAAATGGTGCCGGGTTCAATCATACCATCCCAGCGAACCAAAAATGGGACATTCAATCCACCTTCAAATCCGGTGATCTTCCCTCCTTTCAGAGGCGCATTATCGGTAGTAAAGGTGTAATTCGCTCCTCCGTTGTCGCTAATGAAAAAGATGATCGTGTTTTCTAAAAGCCCCTCCTCGCGAAGTGCAGTCATCATGTCTCCCACAGCATCGTCCAGCGCCCAGATCATTCCATTGTAAACTCTCTTCACGGGATCTTCAATGTGGCCCAATTGCGAGACGTATTTCTCTGGTGCCTGAAGCGGAGTGTGTGGAGCATTGAAAGATGCGTAGAGGAAGAAAGGCTCCTCATTGTGCTCTTTAATAAACTTGATCGACTCTTCAGCGATGCGATAAGTGAGATATTCATTTTCCTCTATCTCCACATCCTGATCATAGATGGCGTGAATACCATCTCTTTGACCTCTCCAGATGTATTTATCCGTGAGATCTTTTTTAATTTTCTGATCGACAACGCCCTCTGATTTTTCAGGTGCAAACAAACTATGGCTCGCATAGAAACCATAAAATCTATCAAAGCCCTGATCGAGGGGTTTTTGTCCTTCCGAATCACCAACATGCCATTTCCCGATGCAAGCGGTTGAGTATCCACTTTTCTTCAGTAACTCTGCAATCGTGATCTCATTTGGGAGAATCCCCTGCTTTTCAGCTGCTTCTTTGGTGGGCACTGAATCACGGTCAATAAGATTCCATGGGTACTTCTCAATAAACCATTTGAAACCCAGGTATTGCATGCGGTTCTTTTGATAGAATTCGTGCTTTTGAGCTCCAAAACCAAAGCGCTGCTGATATCTGCCGGTAAGTAATCCAGCTCTGGAAGGTGAGCAAATTGGAGAGGTCACATAACCTTCCATGCAGGTAGCTCCCATAAGACCAATGCTGTCGATATTGGGAGTTTGCAGCATCTCTCCACCATAAAGAGAGATATCGTATTTGCCCAGGTCATCTGCAATGATCACAATTACATTTGGCCTTTCGGCTGATGGAGAAACATCTGCTTCTTCCTCCAGCCAGTCCTGAACTCGCTCAATCTCAGCCTGATCGAATTCAATATCGTAGGAATCAGTAGCCAGCTTCTTAAAGACGCAGGCAGACAGGATAATGCTCAGGGCTGTTGTTGCTAGAAAAACAGAGGATTTTCTCATTGGCATGCGAATATAAGAAATGGGACCTCCTCAAAAATGAAAAGGACAGCTAAATAACTGTCCTCCATTGTCATTGTTTAGATGTGACCCAGGAGAGATTCGAACTCCCGACCTTCAGAACCGGAATCTGACGCTCTAATCCAACTGAGCTACTGGGCCAATGATCACAAAGGTACTACTAGCCAATTGTGCTCGCAAGAACTAGATCTCAATGCGCTTGCTCCAGGCGGATGAATCGGCCCGAAGGGCTCTGTTCTTACCCGGATTCCCTTCCATATCAGGGAATAGGAATAAGGCTCCCAGCAGGACCTGCTCAGTAGGAATTCCCATAAACTCAAAGACTCGCGCCATTCTTAGGGCTCCGCCCGATGACCAATATGCATTAATGCCCTTTTCTACTGCTCCCAACAAGAAATTCTGGCAGGCAGCACCGGCAGCAGCAATATGCTCCATGTTTCTATGCGTAGGCTTGAAAGTTCCCGGTTTAGAATATTCAGGATCTGGATCCGGAAGCCATGTACAAATCACTAATCCATTTGAGGCGGCCAGCATGTTTAGTATGCCTTCTGGTGCGGGAATAGGCTTGCGAATAATGAATGACTCTCGCAACTTCCTAACATTTCCACGGTCCAGATAGTAGAATCGCCAGGGCTCAATTCCATCCAATCCATTTTGATGCGATTCATGGGAGGGAAAATGAAAAGGAGCCCATCCTGAAAGAGAGATAAGCTCTTCAATAGTTTTATCAAAATCTGCCGGTAACTCTATGTTTAGCGGCTCTTCTGCCTTTAATTTATTCGTTCTTCGCGCTTTGATCGCTTCAGATACTTTCATCAATATTTCTTTACGAGTAAACAGCTAATATCCTTAAAAAGATCATTGGTCTTTGACAAAAAGAAATCTCTCAAAGTATCGCCAGATGTACATCTACCCAATTTTGGGTACAGCGCGCTTAAATCAGATTTGTATCTTGACTTAATGGAAGTAACCATCCTCAGACAGAATAACGCCGCGCATTTCCAATCTCTCAGTGAGAATTGCCGTACGCTCGAGGTCGACGGATCCATTGCCTTAAATGGCGTTGGAGAAGGGATGAGTCCAATGGAAGCACTGCTTGCTTCAGTAGGTACTTGCGCTGCAATAGATGTTGTGGCAATACTCGAAAAACAGAGACAAACATTAACTGACCTTAAAGTCAAAGTAAGAGGAGAACGCAGGGATAGCCCTCCACCCAGGCCTTTTACTGAAATTCACATCCACTTTCAGATCGCTGGAAATGTAGATGAGCAAAAGGTTGCTCATGCTGTCGAGCTTGCTGTAGAACAGTATTGCTCTGTAAAGGAAAGTCTGGATCCCAGCATTCCTGTAACATACAGCCACGAGATCATTCTCTAGTCAGTCATTATAACATTGATTTAATTCAGGACTGGTCAGCCAATTTTACATTTGGGCATGCCCAATTCCCCCTGGAGCAAACAGAGGTATTTGATCTATGCCATTCTGGGTGCATTTCTAACTTACTTTTCGATGTATGCCTTCCGTAAACCATTTACGGCAGGAGTGTATCTCGACATTTACCTCTGGGGTCTGGAATATAAAACCGTACTTGTCTTTGCGCAGGTAGCTGGCTATACAATTTCAAAGTTCCTGGGTATCAAGTACATATCAGAGCTGAAAGCAGTAAACAGAGTTCGCTATATTTTTGCTTTAGTAGGAGTTTCATGGCTTGCTCTCTTATTCTTTGCAATTGTCCCTCATCCTTTCAACTGGCCATTTTTAATATTGAATGGATTGCCACTGGGAATGATATGGGGAGTAGTTTTCTCCTTTCTAGAAGGAAGGAAAAACACTGACCTGCTCGCAGCTGGATTAGCGAGTAGCTTTATCGTGGCTTCAGGTTTCGTAAAGAGTATTGGAAAGTATTTAGTCATTGAGGGCATAAGCGAATTCTGGATGCCCTTTTTTACTGGTGCCATATTTATTCCCTCACTTTGTCTGGGTGTTTTTCTTCTATCTATTATTCCGCCTCCATCTGAGGATGACATTTCAGATCGCACTGCCCGGAGAGCGATGAATAGCACCGAGCGGAAAGCCTTCTTTTTATCTTTTGCTCCAGGTATAGTCATGATCACTTTGATCTATATGGCCCTCACTGCGTATAGAGATTTCAGGGATAATTTTGCGGTTGAGATATGGACAGACCTGGGCTATGGAGAATCTCCAGAAGTTCTAACTCTATCCGAGATCCCAATTGCAATTACTGTACTAATCCTATCTTCTTTAACCATTTTAATAAAGAATCATAGAAAGGGGTTTTACATCAACCTTCTCAGTATTCATATTGGGGGAATTCTAGCAATAGTCTCCACTGCATTATTCCAATTCGGAATTATTGGTCCATTGTTATGGATGATAGCCGTGGGTTTCGCGATGTATCTTCCTTATATGTACTACAATACAGTATTCTTCGAGCGATGGTTAGCATTTTTCAAATACAGCGCCAACATCGGATTTCTCATCTATATCTGTGATTCCTTTGGATACTTATCAAGTCTGGGTGTAATGTTATTCAGAGACCTCTTCTTTAGGGATCTGGGTTGGGTAAACTTTTTTATAAAAATCACTTATGGAATGGGCTTTATTGGATTGGCTTTCGCAATCCTCAGTTTACTCTATTTCCTCAAAAGGGAAAGGTCTATTCCAAGGCCTGCGACGGATGGCTAGCTGAATTTGCTAAACAATTTGAGTCCTTAGTTTTTGTATTGCTAAACTTTAAAATGAGAACATTAGCAATACTACTCACGCTTAGCATTTTCTCTGTGAATGCATTCGCAGGCCTAAGCAAGAAAACAGATGATGAGGTCTATAATGAAGCAGTTGACCTGATCATGGAACTCGATTTCAAGAAAGCCGAAAAGAAACTTCGCACAGTTCTAAAGAACAAACCAGAGTTTGCCGAGGCGCATAATAATCTTGCATACTGCTTGAGAAAGCAAGGTTCTGATAATTATGAAGAAGCACTCACTCACTACAATCGTGCTATTGAGCTGAATGCGAATTTACCAGAGCCACATATGTATCGCGGTGTGCTTTATGTAAGCATGGGAAAGAACGACATGGCTTTAGAGGATCATCAGGTTTTACTCGACCTTGGAGCTGATGCTCTGGCGGATGAGCTTGAATGGGTGATCACAAACGGAAAAGAGAAAGAGCCTGAGCAGTTCTTCGGTGTCTCTCAGAAAGTTGATATAGCAGAGTAGTCCCGAATTCTCGGGATAAGCTCCAGAGTGCTCGCGAAATAACAATAATAAAAAAGGCCCTTCCGACAATTCGAGAGGGCCTTTTCTAATTAAATTTTGCTTAGTCCTTAATCGTGACTGTAACTGAATCTACATATCCGGTAAACTCAGAATCTTCTTTATCTGTAAAAACATCATCTGCAACTTGCGTAGCATCATCTACCCCAACATCAGCAGTTTCGTCTGCTGAGAATACTGCAGGTTGAGTTTTTTCAATTCGGCCGGAAGCCATCTTTTCTCCATCAACATAAAGAATTGCTTCTCCCCCTTTTCCAGTACCGTCACCATCGTAATTGAATTCGAGCTTGATCTCTGATTCGCCACCTTTTAAAATGATATCAGATTGAACGGTGTACTTCTCAAGGCCGAACCAGTTGTAAGTATAAGTTGGCTTTCCTTCATCCATGTAAAGCGCCCAGCCACCGAACTTGCCTCCCTGGCAAATAATGATTCCGTGATCATTTCCTGTCAGATCAACATCGGCTACGATGGTCTTTGATCTGTTCTTTACATTGAGAAAAGTATTCTCAAGCAAGCCTTCCATACCCTCAGAAAGAGTGATCGATTTGCGATCTCCCATCAAATCTGGTCGACCGGCAATTGCTGCATTGAATCTTTCGTAAGATCTGTCATCAAGTGGGAAAACATTATTTGCGATAGCTTCTTCATCAAAGAGCTTTTGAAGTTCAGATAGCTTCTCTGGATTCTTCCCGGCAAGATCTTTAGTCAAACTGAAATCCTCTTCAATGTTAAAGAGCTCCCATTTATCTTCTGCAAATGGTTGTTCCGGCTCATCATGCCATGGCACTTTATGAACTACTCTTGCCAGCCAGCCATCGTGGTAAATTGCTCTGTTCCCAAACATCTCAAAGTACTGAGTTGTGTGTTGGCCTTCGGCCGATGCATCATTGGCGGCGTAAAGCATACTTACTCCATCCATTGGCTTTTGATCAACACCATTAATACTTGTTGGAGCAGGGAGGTTACATGCTTCAAGAATTGTAGGAACAACATCATTTACATGGTGCCACTGAGAGCGAACTTCATCTTTCGCTTCGTAACCGGCTGGCCAGTGCATAACCATTCCATTTCTCGTTCCACCAAAATCTGCAGCAACCTGCTTGGTCCAGGTGAATGGAGCATCTGTAACGGAAGCCCATGCCGCAGTGAAGTGAGGGAATGAATTAGGTCCGCCCCATTCATCTTCCTTGGCAAGCATTTCATCAATAGTCTCTACACCAAAGATCCCATTCAGGTGAATCAACTCATTGTAGGTTCCTTCTAATCCTCCTTCACCACTGGATCCATTATCACCCATGATGTAGATGAAAAGTGTGTTATCCAACTCGTTGATCTCTTCAAGTGCAGTAACGATTCTTCCTACCTCATTATCTGTGTGCTCGGTGAATCCGGCATAGGTTTCCATTTGCAGCGAGTAAAGAGCTTTTTCATTATCAGAAAGCTTCTTCCACTCCTCAAAGTCCTCTGGCATAGGTGCCAGTTTTGTTCCTTCGGGAATCACGCCCATTTCAATCTGACGCTTGTGAGTTTCCTCTCTAACAGCCTGCCAGCCCTGGTCAAATTGTCCATCGTATTTGTCGATCCACTCAGTCGGTGCATGGTGAGGAGCGTGAACAGCCCCGGTGGCATAGTAAACAAAAAATGGCTTATCAGGAGTCAAAGCCTGCTGGAACTTGATCCACTCAATTGTCTCCGTAGTCATATCTGAGGTGAAGTGATAATCTTCCATATCCTTCTTCTCAACTCTTGTTACTCCATCATAGATAACAGGCTCCCACTGGTTGGTTTCTCCACCAATGAATCCGTAAAATTTATCAAAGCCAGAGAAGGTAGGCCATCTGAAATAAGGACCTGAAACAGATACTTCCCAGGTAGCGGTTTCGTGCCACTTTCCAAATGCAGCAGTGCTGTAGCCATTCTGACGAAGGATCTCTGCAACGTACTTAGCATCATCTGGACGAATTCCCTGGTTGCCCGGGAAACCTGTAGCAACTTCCATCACAGAACCAACATTCACATTATGATGATTCCTGCCCGATAAAAGTGAGGCTCTTGTAGGAGAACAAAGCGCTGTTGTGTGAAAGCGATTAAATCTTAGACCATTCTCGGCTAGCTTATCAAAGGTTGGTGTAGCAATTGGTCCACCGAATGTACTCGTCGCTCCAAATCCAATATCGTCAATCAGGACAACAACCACGTTTGGCGCTCCTTCAGGTGCAGAAACTGAGAATGGAGGTTCCGGCTTTGGAACATTTCGAGCATCCATTTCTGTAATGGGCTCAGATTTAGGTGGTTGAATTGGAAGAACAGTACGATCAATATCATCTTCTCCCGGGCTAAAGGAAGCCAGGAAAAGGACTGCGAATAACAAACAAAGATTTCTCAAGAACATATCAAGGGTTTATGTTCTATGAAGGTAAGGTATTAGGGAAAGATATAATGCCTGATTTATCTCATTCCCAGATTGCTGAAGCCTCCATCTACAGGGAGAACAACACCATTAATAAAGGATGCTTTATCAGATGCAAGGAAGCAGATCGCTTCTGCTACCTCATGCGGTTCCCCTACCCGGCCGAGCGGAGTAAAATCCAGGATCTTCTTCTCTTTTGACCTATCCTTCAAGACCTCATCAACGAGTGGAGTTCTTATATACCAGGGATTCACGGCATTAACTCTAAATCCCAAAGGAGCCCATTCCACTGAAAAGAATCTTGTCATTTGATCAATTGCGGCTTTGGTCATAGAATAGGCGGCAGTAGAAGTTCCCACATAGCGCTGACTGGCAACACTGCTAACATTTACGATTGAAGGTGAAGCCGATTGTGACATCAAAGGATGAAGCTCACGACAAAGTGACCAGGCTCCAGTGATGTTTATATTGATCAGGTTCTGAAGTTCATCATTGCTGAATTCTAAGCTTGGCTTACGAATATTGGTACCGACATTATTGACCAGAATATCTAAATGCTCAAGGTTTGAATTGCAGAAGGAAATGATCTCTTCACGACCAAGCTCAGAACCAATATCAGCGGCAATATAGCTTGCTGTTACTAGCTCACTTAGCTTTTGTGAAAGCTGAAAAAGTTGATCCTGATCTCTTGCAACAAGAATAAGGTTTGCGCCCTCACGGGCGAATGTCTCTGCCGTAGCTCGGCCAATTCCCTTAGTAGCTCCTGTAATCAATGCCCATTTGCCTTCAAGACTCTTCATGCTGGCAAATTACTGAATTAGCGCAATCCGGCCGAAGGCCTAATACTTATGCTTATTGGCGTAGGACACAAGAGAAAGCATGATAGGTACCTCGATAAGGACACCTACAACTGTGGTTAATGTAGCACCGCTATCAAGGCCAAAGAGCGAAATGGCCACTGCAACAGCCAATTCGAAGAAATTACTCGCCCCGATCATGGAGGCTGGAGCACAAATTGGGTAAGGCAGTTTGATGTACTTCCCGGCATTCCATGTGATCCAGAAAATGAAATAGGTCTGGATAGTCAGAGGAACGGCAATCAATAGAATTGCAAATGGACTCTCAATGATCTTCTCTCCCTGAAAGGCAAATAGAAGAACCAGTGTCAGCAGTAAAGCACTAATGCTTAGCGGACGAAGCTTAGGAAGGAATTTTGATTTTAGCCAATCCTCACCTTTGTTCTTCACGACCCATTTGTGAACTAAAAATCCTGACAGCAAGGGGATAACCACGAATGTGATCACAGAAGTTGAAAGCACCTCCATTGGGATGGAGATATTGGTCACTCCGAGTAAGAGGCGTACGATCGGGATAAATGCAAAAAGCAGGATAATATCATTTACTGAAACCTGAACCAGGGTGTAGTTTGAGTCTCCGTCTGAGAGGTAGGACCAAACAAATACCATCGCTGTGCAGGGCGCTGCACCTAGGAGAATTGCCCCAGCGATATATTCCTGAGCAAGATCAGGAGTGATAAAGGCTGCGAAGATCTTTGAGAAAAAGATCCAGGCGAAAAAAGCCATTGAAAAAGGCTTGATCAACCAGTTTACAATCACGGTTAACCAAAGTCCTTTAGGGTTCTTTCCTACATTTTTGATGGAAGAGAAATCGACCTGAACCATCATCGGGAAGATCATGAACCAGATGAGAATAGCTACCGGGATATTAACGGAATAGAGCTCCAAATCCTTTAACACCGAGATATCGTCTCCAATGAGTTTGCCCAGAATAATACCTACACCAATACAAATCAAAACCCAAACGGTGAGGTACCTTTCAAAGAAGGACATTTGCTTTTTACTACTTGTCATTATTCACTTTTGACATGATATAAAGGATCTCCCGGCCGATCTCCATTGATCGCTTGTCATACATTTCGCCAACGATCTCGGTATTGTCAAATTCCTTTGGATCATCGAAAGGAAGCGAGAATCGCTCGGAGCAACCAAAGACCATCGGACATCCCCTATCGGCATCGGAGCAGACCATGACCGCAATGAATCCATTCTGTGGATTTTCCGGATGCTCATACTTTTTTGAGAAGAGATGAAATGATCTTTGAGGAGAAAGCTCTACCCTGTAAAACGGATTGCTTCCTTCAACTTCTTTTACATGCTCAAAACCAAAGCGATCAAGGGAATCAATCACATTCTCACTTACAGCAGTAGCTTCTGTACCACCAGAAAAAGATTGAACCTGATCGAGATCAAAAAGGGAGCTAGCAAACTCAGTCCATACTTGAGCGAATTGGCTTCGCCTAGAATTGTGCGTGCAAATAAAAATTAGCTTGCTAGCCCCTTGAGAGCGGATCTGATCTGAGATACTCATCGCGATCGACTCAAGGATGGTTTTCCTTTCTGAGTCGATCTGGTTTAAAGTCTCAATTAGGTATTCAGACAGATTCCGAAGTTGTGTCGTCATTGTTGTTTTGGATTTTGTTTTAGCAGCAGTCTTCATCCAGATTTATCTTGTCAATTTGGTTTTGTAGTTCAGAGAAATCGATAAAAAGCTCCTGGAAGGCCTCCTTATTCAGACAGTAGCTGGTCTTTGGTCCGCTTATAGTTCCCTTTACGAGTCCTGCATCTTTAAGCGCTTTTAAGTGCTGAGAAACGGTTGACTGTGCCAGGGGAAGCACATCCACAATTTCGCCGCAAACACATGACTGCATATTTGCGAGATGTTTCACAATTGCAATTCTTGCGGGATGACCTAAAGCTTTTAAGCGGGCGGCAAAAAGCTGGTCTGTCTTTTGAAATTCTTCGACCTTCGTTATCACCTTTAATCGTTTATCGCAAATTTACGATAAAGATTTAAGCTCAAATCAAAATCTTGTAAACAAACTATTAAGGATGGAAGCCTGTCGGGTGGCCGTAGATGTGAACGATCTCCACAAACTCTGAGCGGGACATCATGCCGGGATTGTAGCCCGGTTCACCTTCGGAGATAGGTTCGCCAAGCTCAGCAAAGTAATCAGACCAAATTTTATAGAACTCTCTGGTATCAGGCTCTTTGAATGTCATGGTGTTGATCTCAAAATACCGCTCAAAGGAATGATCAAAGCAGAGTCTAACAATCAACTCAGAGCAGTAGTACGCATCGTTATTCAGGTCAAAGGTCTCGTCGTATGGTTTACCCAGGTATGGCTCTAATGCCTGTTCCCAATTAAGATCCTGCATCCATTCTACATTCTTCATTCTCCCGACGATCACTTTGGGATTACCCAATTTGTCGTGACTTCGATTGAGAAATGAATCGATGTTTGTTAGCACAACCCCATTGCCTCCGGCTTCTGCAATTATGAGGTGCCCATCGATTTCTGCTACAATTCCCACATGGGAAAAATCGGCTCCATC
Organism: uncultured Chitinophagales bacterium; assembly: GCA_963991145.1. Classification (GTDB taxonomy): domain Bacteria; phylum Bacteroidota; class Bacteroidia; order Chitinophagales; family JABDMM01; genus CAXDOZ01. The sequence goes on from CAXDOZ010000037.1 coordinate 17,902, forward strand.
TACTCCTTCCGTTACAGCTTCAATAGCATCGCAAAATCCACCACAATCGAGGTCCTGAAAGAAGAGATCTCCAGCCTGTGGCTCGTATTCAGATCCGCCCGTGAGGGCGAAAAAGACTGATAAGAATCCTATGAGATGGCTCATGCTTCAAAGAAAGCATAAAAAAAGGTCACCCCTTATGGAGTGACCTTGCAAAATCATTTCATGCAATTAGTTTGACGCTACGATCAACTTTGAAGTTTCCACTTTATCGTCAAAAGTTGCTCTAAGAATATATGAACCATCCTCGAGATCATTCAATTTGACTGAGTTTCCTCTGATATCATTTCCATCAATTTGAAGTACGATCTTTCCATTCATATCAACCAATTCAAGAAGGTGAGGTGTATCCCCCTTCCATGTTACGGTGGCCATTCCATTTTTTGTTGGATTCGGATTTGCCTTTAAGCTATTTTCTCCTTGCTCAACTGTTTCAACACCAACTGTGGTGATATCAGCATCAACAATTACAGGGTTGTGATCACTGGAACGGTAAGGATTTGGCTGGTAAAGATCCTGCCCCTTGCCGTCGGTGTTATAGTCGATAACTCTTGGCTCTGAAGCGTTGATATCCCATACGGCTGCTTGCTGGATCATTGAGTTGATAGAGCTGTTTGAAACAACTGCATGATCCAGAGATCCATACTGACCTTCAAAAGTATACGAGTGGTCAGCTGCATCCAGAACGATAAAGCCAGAATCGCGAAGCATATCAATTGGATCTTCCTGGGTGTAAGCATTGAAATCTCCCAGTACAATCCATCCGGCTGCATTTGAGCTGTCTTCAAGAGCAGAGAGAAGGACTTCAAGTCTTTGGCTCTGCTGAACTCTTCGCAAATTGTTACAAGCCTGCCCGTCGTTGAGATCCTGATTACCACCGATCGCTCCAAAGCATCCTCCTTTAAAGGTATAATGCACTGCAACTATCCCAATGATATTGTTCGAAGGGATGTGGCGGAATTTCTGAGCTATGGTTACAAATTCCCAGGTAGCAATCGTATCAATGATCAAAGAACCAATAGGAGTCAGTTGAGAAGCTTTATAGATCATTCCAACCTGAATTGGCTCTGAGTTTGGATTTGCGGTATTGATAATAGGAGTATAGTTATCACTTGCTACTGCGTTTAATCTTGCAATAAGGCTATCAGCTGCCACCGTTCCATTATTCTCGAATTCCATAATGGCCATAACATCGGCATCGATCATGTCAATTGCAGCTACCAGTTTATGTGATTGACGATCAAACTCGATCGAATCGCCTGCACCTCTGCTTCCAAAGGTGGTCCAGTAGTTAAGGATATTGAATCCAGCAGCTCTGAAATTCCCTAATTGACCAGGAGCCATTGGACGAGGAGCAAAGTTGAAATTTGGAGTATCTGTTGGCAGAATTCTGTATCTGCTAAATGAATAGGTCATGCATCCTACCTGATTATTCAGGCTTGAACCGATTCTATTTGTACTATCTACCGGATCGATGAATGGAATTGGACTTGGGTTAGAACCACTAACAGCATCATCCAGCACGATCAACTGATTATCTACAAAGTCAATTGCATCGCGAACTTCCTGAACATTTGTAGAGTCTCTCCAGCTCGTTCCTGATGGAGGAGAATCATTTGGGTCAAGCGAGTCAGTAGGGATGATCAATGGTCTGTTATTGGTGAGCCAAACTTCTCCAAAGCGACCAAGATTGTAGTTATCAGTAACATAGTGCATGCCTGGAAGGCGAATAAGCATTCCTTCAAAACGCTCGAAGTCATCTGGATAAGTTCCTACTGGAAGTGTAAAGTCGGTTGGGGAAACAGGACCAGCGCTTCCTCTATTTGTAGTGGTAGTATTGGTGAATTCTGTAAGACCAAAGAACTCATCAATGTCTCCGGTAACTTCAACTGAATCGCCAATGCTTATTCCTGAGAAACCAGGCTCATAAACAAAGATCCCATCAGAGGTGGCAGGATCATTATCGCCTGCGCGATCTTGAATGCAGTATCCATTCAAACCTGGAAAAAGACCGATAACGATTCCATCGGTAGTTACAGTAGAATCTTCATATGGGCTATCTGGCCCTGATCCCTGGATCTCGTAAATTCTAAGATTCGTTTGTGCGTTGGCAAATGCAAATGCTAAAAGCAAAAGCGCGGGAGTTAGTAAGTATCGCATGTCGTGTAATTTGCTGCTTTTCAGACAGTAATGTCTTTTGGACCTGCAAAAATGGGGATAGACATTATGGATTTCATTAACCTATTGTTAAAAAAAGCGGGGATTCTCTAATCGAAAATCCCCGCTAGTTTACTGGCTCCGTAGACACAGCAAACCATTACAACCAAAATAAATCCCCATCCTTTGCTGAGCAAAGGGTGGCCTTTGAAATACCGGGAACAATTGCTTGTTTTTCCCCGATTCACTCGATTGTGATCTAACACCACCGAATGCGATTGGCCATACAATTTCTCCTTATCCCTCGCACCTTAGCGCTGGAGGCGGATGGTCATATTTGGTGCCAACCGACGATGCCTTCCTCGCAGTTGGTCATCGCTTATCATCTGCAAAAACAGATGTCTTACAACCTATACTTCTGCGGCAGGAGCCGTTTCAAGACTTCGGTCACGCGACTGAGCCTCCTTCGTACACAATGAAAGATTTCAAAGACCTCGCCCCGGAGGCCGCCCGCGTTATTTTCGC
>CAXDOZ010000038.1:0-20357 GCA_963991145.1 uncultured Chitinophagales bacterium
TGATTATCCAGGAGAGCCTGATACCAGATCTCGCACTGAGCCCTCGTATTGGTAAAGATCAATGTGGTCTTATGAGCATCTATCACCGGAACCACCTTCTCTAGTAGCTTGATTCCAAGGTGTCCGCCCCAGGAGAACTTCTCTACTTCATCCGGCACAAGGGTTTCGATTCGAATCTCCTTTTTGATGCCCGATCGAACAATGACACCGGTATCCGGGCTACCCTGTAAGACTTCATTTGCTTCTTCTAGATTCTGTATGGTTGCCGAAATTCCCCAGATAAGCAGATCTGGGTTTATCGCTCTTAAGCGGCTCAAGGCCAGTTCTACTTGAGTTCCTCTCTTAGAGCCCATTAGTTCGTGCCATTCATCCACTACAATAGCCTGGACTCCTTTGAACATCTTCTCGTGCTGTTTCTGTGAAAGCAGGACATGAAGACTCTCAGGTGTTGTAACCAATCCCTGAGGCATGTTGCGTTTTTGTTTCTGTCGCTGAGAAGTTGAAGTATCTCCTGTTCTGAGCTCCACTCGCCAGGGCATATCCATTTGCTGACAGGCATAATCAAGAGTATTACAGATATCATGAGACAAAGCTCTTAAGGGCGTTATCCAAAGCACCTTTAAACCTGCAATTGCTCTTACGCCTGGATCTGGATTTTCTCTTGACCATTTTGAGATCAATGGGATCCAAACGGCATAGGTCTTTCCCGATCCTGTTGGAGCGTTCAGCAGTCCTGATTTTCCAGCATCGATCGCATCTCTGACATCCTTTTGGAAATCCTGCTCCTCCCAGCCCTGCTGCTCAAACCATTTTTGCGATATGTCGGTTTTGATTGCCAAGTATTAGAACAATTAGCCCTTTTTTGCACTTCAATAATAGTCAATGAAAGCACATCAAATTGAAGTAAGGCGAACTGCCAATTACTACACCTTAGGAGAGCCAAATGTTGAGGAATGGTGGATCTTGATCCATGGCTATGCGCAAACAGGCGAAGAGATGCTTGAAGCCTGCAAGCCACTGCAAAGAGATGATCGATATCTTATTGCTCCTGAAGGATTGTCAAAGTTCTATCGCGATGGCTTTTACGGAGACATTGGAGCTTCATGGATGACTAAACATTCAAGAGAGACCGAGATCGAAGACTATGTCAACTACCTGAATCAGCTCTTCAATAACCTGAAGGATATTGCTTCTCCAAAAAGGCTTCGGGTGATGGGCTTTTCACAGGGCGCTTCTACCACCAGTCGTTGGCTGAATCAATTAGAAGATGAGGTAGAGGATTACATCATTTTCGCAGGAACGCCGGCAGCTGAAATGAGTATTGAGGAGTTACAAGACACAGCTAACAATCTTACTCTCATCTACGGAGATAAAGATCCTTTCTTAAAGGATAATCAGGCAGAAAACATGATCAAAAAGATGCGGGGAGAAGGTCTGGTCATTGATTCAATTGTCTTTGATGGCAAACACCGCATCGTGCCGAAGGCACTAGATTTAATAGAGGACCATCTGGCTAAAAAACCGCTCGTATAAAAGCTCGCCCAACATGCACCACCTCGCTATTCGCAGGTGCTCTGCCATCATATTCCAAAGTGATCTGAAGGTAATCAGTGATCTGCCTTTCAAAGATGATCTGCCAAACGAAATTGGTTCCAGGCCTCAGATTTTGAAGCATTTGAAACTCCACCTGAGTATTTTGGACAGGATCTGAATATCCGAGTTGCCTAACTGTGAAGCGGGTTGTTGTTGTGCTTTTCCCAACGCGCTTAAATCTCCCTTCCAGATCGATCTTGTGGCCAACAGAGAACTGTCCTCCGTTAGTAGGGAATGCATTTGATTGAAAATCGTAGCCGTATTTCACATCAAATCTCAAGACATTACCTCTCAGATAGGCAAAGCCTCCTTCGAGTCCGTTCTCGTGAATGGTGTACCTGCGATCCTGGAAGAAATCACTTCGATTATTGAGTATGCTATGGTCAAACTGCCCATTAAAGCTGAAGTTTCTGGCGAAATTCCATCTGAATCCAAAGCGGTGATTCTGTATTCTTCTGCTTTCAAATCCATTTGTCTGGAGCTGCTTAAAACTGTTTACGCCTGCTGTATACTCCATCTGGAATTTTGGATTGCTCCTGTTGAAGAACAGGGTATTTCTCGCAAGGACATTCAGACTCACCAATAAGGTGTCATTCACTCCGGCTGAAAATGGATTCAGAATATCTCCTACCGTTACGATCGGATCTGAGAAAAGCTCCTTGTCTAATTGCAAGGTGGCCTGATCTGAGAACCTAGCTAAAAAGCCCTTAATTCCTTTCTTCCCGCGCCATACGGATCCGGGCGTAAGCCCAATAACCTGGTTCAATCTCGTGCTTTGAACAGGAACAAACTCACCTGTTGGTACCGGTATTCTAATAAAGTTATTTTGATCCGGAAATGGTGAAATGAAGAACTCATCCTCAGTTGGAATTCCATCGCCATTATCGATCCACTGGTAATCTCCCTGCCCGTCCTGAACCTGAACAAAAGCAAACTCTGAGCGCTCGCGTTGACCAGCTTCAATTTCATATACCGTGTTCCATCGGATCCAGTTCTCCTTGCTATAGCCATCATACCTGATCCTTCCCAGATAGTAATTCTTCAGTGGCTCATTCTGATTGGTGATCCTATCATCCTCATAATATCGATAGGTCAGGGTCCAGTTTAGTTTGTGACGTTGAATCCCCAGCAGCTTCCCATTGTAATTCACGGTGTGAGTCCTCACCAAAGGATTTGAGAACTTCTCTCCTGCGCTGTAATGCTCATATCTAAGCATATAGCTCAATCCATTGTAGACTTTCCCATTCTCGTGGGCTTGCAGATAGATCTTGTATTGCTGATACTTAAAGCTTTGATCACTCAGAGTGTCACTAATCCTTCTTGAATTCCACTCATTCTGCATATCCAGTCCAAACCTCCAACCCTTAAGTGCTGCAGGTGCATAACTAAGATCAAAGAAGGGTCTGGCAAAGAGAATATCTTCGCCGTAACCGGCGGATGTAAGTAGCGTCGAGTTCACATTCCATCTCCAGCCCTTGCCCTGAATCAAGCCAGATAGAGTTTGATGAACTCCCTGATAATCGCCCTCCCTGAAGAATCCTGACAGCTCGTAATTCAGTGCGCCTTTCTCATTAAATCCAAGGCCCACATCAACCGCTGCCCAGTGCTCATTAGTTGAATCTGCTGTACCCTGCAAACCAAAATTTCGATCAAATTCAACTGGTCGGTAACGCTCGATCGGACGGAAATCCGAGTTCTTGTACTCGTAAAAGGCATCGGTTGAAACGCTTGTCTTATCTGGATCTTTAGTCCAGTTCTTATCGTAAGAAACTCGCCCTGACCAACCACCATCATTCTCTGAATCAATCCTTGAGAAGCGGTTAAGGTCCTCTGAACTTAGACCAACTTCTGCTTTAAACTTGCCACCAAACAGGTCCTTGTTTCTCAAACCCAGAGTTAGCAATTGATTTCGTTTCGGACTGATCAATCTCTTAATCGCTTCATAATCGCCTTGAGGCACTCCATCAACAGGAGCTATCCATTCATATACACGGCCGTTTACGCCGGTGGCGGCAATTCGGTAGTTTCCCTGACCGGCGCCAACAAAGGAAAAGCTAACCGCATAGGCAAACTCAAGATCAAGCGGTGCTGCACGGTAAACTGAATCGTAAAGAACCGAATTCACCGTCGTATCAATGAGTTCATATAAAACCCTGTCCTGGTCATTCTCTACCAGACTTCCCCCGGGTGCAAAGAGATTATTTACATCATCCCCAACACTTTCAAGGAAGCGCTGATCTTCAATTGTAAGGCTCTGATTGAGTGGCTTCGATTTGTTATCCTGCTCACTGTAATAGTGAACATCGAGACCCCAATCCTTGACATCAATCCCTGTACCTACATGGATCATGCTATGAGCGTAGCTCTGAATGGCGTACTCAAACTCAACGATTATCCGTAGATCCTGCGTGATGATCCTGTTTGGAGTGAATCGAACTTCACCAAGATTGTAATCAATTATATAATCGCGATCAGCGCCACGCTCAAGCCTTTGTCCGTTGATATAAACCCTTTCTGTTCCCGCTAGCACAATGATGAAAGGCTCATTGTCCGCTCCGGTAAGCTTGTAAGGCCCCTGATTCCCCTCTTGTCCTCGGAACTCGTTTCTGGAAAACTTCCCGCCGGAAAAGGCGATACTCATCTGGGGAGTCATTTTCACGAATGAATCAGCCAGAAAGAACTGACCTTCATATCTTCCACCCTGCAATCTCTTATTGTATTTGAGGAAGTAACCAGCCGGGTTCCTTACCCTGTAATCCCCAAGAACAACTCGGTGCCCGGCGGTTTTCACTTCAATAAAGACCTGGTCAAACTCCTGTATGTTTTGAGTATTCCCGTTCGGCTGGATTGGAATGTTATTGTCGGTAAGTGCGGCTGTAAGCTGCACACCAGGTGCTATCTCTCCCTGAAGCTGTAGATTGAAAGCAGAGCTTAAGCTAAGATTCTGACTGCTACCAAAGGTGAAGCCCCTTTCCAGATTACCGGAATAGCTGAATCCTTCAAGCTCAAAAACTCCATCTCTCTCTCCCGGCCGGTAAACAAATGGGTCAATCACAAATCCCTCTTCAGGGTTTACAAACTTGTTGTAGTCTTTATGGGCGTATCGTTGTAGGGCTGCCTTCGGCAGGATGCGGTATGTGACCGTGATCTGCTCACATGGTGGCTTTTCCTGAAAAGTGATGTAAGAGCCTATCGGATCAAGAGTGTATGTGCTTAAGCTTATTGGGCTACCGTCGGCACATCGAATATTTGTGGTGCCCGGCCATATTATCAGAGAGTCGATATAGACCGTGTCGGCAAGAGACAAACTTTTACGGCGCAATGTGCTTTCACTTTGCGCCTGTAGTACACTGAGATGGGGAATCAAGAATAACAGTACCAGCAGTCTCCTCACGTCGGACACTAATTTACCCTTTATCCCTTAGCACAATTATCGGGAAGATGTTAGTTCAGGTATGACTCGATCGCAGTATTGTAGACCTCAGTCCATTCCTGGATCGGTCCGTAGTCTTTATCGTCTACGTTGAGCTCTGAAATTGCGGTTTTCCCAAGGAAGAAGAACTCAGAGCCATTCTCATTTAGGTACTGCTCAAGAGCTTCTGCTTCATCTGGATGAACAGACACTACGACGCGACTTCCGGCTTCTCCAAAAAGGAAAGCATCCTTACGGATCGATTTATCAACCTGTACGGAGAATCCAAGCTGGTTAGGCATCGCAGATTCTACGAGTGTGGCAAACAAACCACCTTGAGATACATCATGAGCTGAGCGGATCATGTCTTTTTGAATAAGCTCAATAATGGTTTTCTGAAGGGCATGCTCTTCATCAAGATCAAAGTAAGGAGCAGGTGAATTGTCTACCCCATGAAGATTTACAAGGTATTCCGAGCGGTTGATATCGTTTGGCGACTTCCCGATCAGATAGATAAGATCTCCATCCTCTTCGAAGGCAAGTGTCATTCCTTTGCTATGGTCTTTCACCAATCCAATCATACCGATGGTTGGAGTAGGGAAAACCGGTCCGTCATCTGAAGACTGATTATAGAAGGATACATTACCACCAGTAACCGGGGTATCGAACTTACGACAGGCATCACCCATGCCCTGAATAGCATTTACAAACTGCCAGTAAACTTCAGGATTGTAAGGATTTCCAAAGTTCAGGCAGTTGGTTACTGCAGATGGAATTCCTCCTGAGCAAACAATATTTCTCGCGGCTTCTGCCACTGCCATTTGAGTTCCTTTTCTCGGATCTGCATGAATGAATCTCGCATTACAATCAACGGTAACAGCGATTCCCATATCCTTTCCTGGAACGCGAACAATAGCAGCATCGCTTGGTCGGTTGGTGGAAGTATTTGCCACTCCTACCATGCTATCGTACTGCTCGTAAACCCAGCGCTTTGACGCTACGTTTGGCAGCTTGATCAATCTTTGGGCAAATGCTTTTAGCTCATTGTTGTCAAACAGACTTATAGGATCTGGAATTGAATCGATATCAAACTGAAGCTCCTTCACATAGGCAGGCTCTTTATAATCGCGCTCATAAACAGGGGCACCGCCTCCAAGTACAAGATCCCATGCAGGAACCTTTGCTACCAGTTTATTATCCACGTAGTATTCAAGCTCATTTCCTTCTGTCACCTCACCAATGACGGCGCAGTGCAGATCCCATTTATCAAAAACAGCTTCAACTTCAGCTTCTCTTCCCTTTTGAACTACTACGAGCATTCTTTCCTGAGACTCTGAAAGTAGGATCTCCCAGGCTATCATTCCCTCCTGACGAGTAGGAACCTTGTCGAGATAGATCTTCATTCCATGTTCTCCTTTTGCCGACATCTCAGAAGTTGAGCAAGTGATTCCTGCAGCACCCATATCCTGCATACCAATAACAGCTCCGGTATCGATCAATTCAAGTGTGGCTTCAAGCAATAGTTTCTCCTGAAAAGGATCTCCAACCTGAACAGCTGGAAGATCATCAATTGAATCTTCAGTGATGTCTTTAGATGCAAATGCAGCTCCGGCGATACCGTCTTTTCCAGTTGCTGAACCAACGATATAGACCGGGTTCCCCGCGCCGTATGAGGTAGCAGAAATAGTTTTGTCCGGTTCTACGATACCAACCGACATGGCATTTACCAATGGATTGGTTTGATAGCAGGGCTCGAAGAATACTTCCCCAGCTACGGTAGGCACACCAAAGCAATTTCCATAATCTCCAATTCCCTTCACCACTCCTTTTAAGAGGTGCTGAGTTCTCTTATTGTCGATTGATCCGAAGCGCAAAGAATTCAGTGCTGCAATAGGTCTTGCTCCCATTGTAAAGATGTCGCGATGAATTCCACCAACACCGGTAGCAGCGCCTTGATATGGCTCCAGGGCAGAAGGGTGATTATGTGATTCGATCTTGAACGCGCATGCTAAACCATCTCCAATATCAACCAAACCGGCATTCTCTTCCCCGGCTTCAACAAGCAGGTGCTTTCCTTCACGCGGGAGAGTTTTCAACCATTTGATAGAGTTCTTATATGAGCAATGCTCTGACCACATTACAGAGAAAATGCTGAGCTCGTTAAAGTTTGGCTCACGGCCTAAGATCTCTTTGATTTGATTGTATTCTTCAGGTAGGATTCCAAGTTCTTGAGCGGTTTCAAGTCCAGGTGTGCTATTCGTTTCAGACATCTATTTGAATTGAATTGCAAAAGTAAGAAAAGGTAAGGTGCTATTGATCATTCCAGACTGTTCAAAAAATCCACTTTGCTCTGATTCTTCTATCTATATTTTCGGTTAAAATTCATCGACATTCTGATCATAGTTTACCTACTTGTGTTTGGCTGGATGTTCTGGCTTCTAGGGCGCAAATCTGATTTGCTCCCCTATCGATGGATGTTTCCTGGGATTTTTTGCCTCAAGTCTTTAGTCGCTATAATCTACATTTTCCTTCATGAGAAGCTAATTCAAGGTGGGGATATCTTCACCTACATGAGAGATGCTGAAGCACTCTTTGAGCTAGCATTTGTTGATTTTGAGGCTTTCAGCCGATTAGTTTTTGGACCGGCAAACTCTCCTATTCCAGAACATATGAGTCCCCGATTGTACCTAATTGGCTATTGGACTGATCCTAGTGCACATATGATCGTGAGATTCCACACGATCATGTACTTCCTAAGTAATGGCAATGTCTATGTACATGGGGTCTTTGCTGCTGCAATTTCATCACTGGGCATTCTAGCCTTGATCAGATCATGGAAAACTGTTTCAGAGAATTACAATTCCTGGATACCGATCATGCTCATTCTCTTTCCAGGAATCTTGTTTTGGGGTTCAGGGATACATAAAGAGTTTCTTTGGATCTTCCTTACTGGATTATTTAGTCTATCGGCTGTAAAGCTTACCGATAAAAGCAATTGGAAGTGGCTAATTCCGCTCATAGGATCCTTTTATTTCCTCTTCATCCTCAGAGATTTCTCAGCACTCATTTTGCTTAACATTTTCGTTTGTTGGCACATCTTTAAAAACTATACAGGAAAAAGACTACTCATAGGTACCGCAGCTTATTGGGTATTGAGTATTGGCGTCAGCATGTTCCTTCCTTTGCAGGGACAGGACACCAATCTGATCGATCTGATCATCTACAAACAGGACGCTTTTGAAAGTCTGAATATTGGGAATACCCACATGGAAGTGCCTGAAGTGCAGAGCTTTTTTAATCTGGCCACAAAGTGGCCGATTGCCTTTGCAAAGTCTATTGCCTCGCCGATCTTCCCAATAAAGGGAGTCCCCTTAAGCATCTTTCTGTTTCTGGAAAACATACTCCTGATAATCATTCTCATAATCTCTCTGCGTCAGATAGTAAAAGGTGGTCGATTTGATCCCTGGTCGATACAGTTCTTCATTGGAGGGATCATCCTCTTAATTATCTGCGGCTTTGTGGTTCCCAACCTTGGAGCAATGAGTAGATATCGCATAATGGGATTAGTATTCCTACTACCATCCCTGGTTAGCTTATGGAATAATTTATATTTTTCAATATCTAAATAATTTACAGCCAACCTCTACTTTTTTCGATATTCCTCGAAATAAAATACCAAATCCGAGCAATTATTCCACTTTTAAGCGTTTTTTCTCCACATTTTTAATCTTTTTACGAGACTTCGCTTTAGATTTGCAAAAAATCTAACACATGAACACTCGTTTCCAGGCATTAGAGCAAATTCAGAATCGTAAAACGGTAGAAACCAATATCTCAGAGAGGAGGATCTCAGAATATTTTGGGGAAAATGTTTTTGGTGAAGATGCTATGAAGACCTACATGAGCGAAGAGGCTTATCTAGGTGTAAAAGCAGCTATCAAATCAGGTAAGAAGATTGACAGAACTGTAGCTGATCAGGTGGCTTCTGCAATGAAGTCATGGTCGATGGAACGAGGTGCAAAGTCATATACCCACTGGTTTCAACCACTTACAGGATCTACCGCTGAGAAACACGATACTTTCTTTGTTCCTATTGGTTCTGGAAGTGCAATGGAAGCTTTTTCAGGTGATTCATTGGTACAGCAGGAACCTGATGCATCAAGCTTTCCAAATGGTGGTATTCGTCAAACATTCGAAGCTCGTGGATACACTGCCTGGGACCCTTCCTCTCCTGCCTTTATCATGGAGATCGGTGAAGGAAAGACCTTATGTATCCCAACCATCTTCGTCTCATATACAGGAGAAGTTCTCGATTTCAAAGCGCCACTTCTAAGAAGTCAGGCTTTCCTCGAGGAAGCTGCATTGCCAGTAGTAAACATGTTTGATAGAAATGCTACCAAAGTAACTCCGACACTTGGTTGGGAGCAAGAGTACTTTTTGGTTGATGAGGCATTGTTCTATGCAAGACCTGACCTAATGCTCGCCGGGAGAACTGTTCTTGGACATAGCCCTGCAAAAGGCCAGCAGTTAGACGATCATTACTTCGGTTCCATTCCAGAAAGAGTATATGCCTTCATGCTTGACATGGAGTACGAATCACATAAACTTGGAATACCCGTAAGAACCCGTCACAATGAAGTTGCGCCTTCACAATTTGAGTGTGCGCCAATGTTTGAGGAGTTGAATGTAGCAGTTGACCACAACCAGCTGCTAATGGATGTAATGGAGCGTGTCGCTCGTCGTCATAAGCTTCGCATTCTTTATCACGAAAAGCCTTATGCAGGCATCAACGGATCTGGAAAGCATAACAACTGGTCACTTGGTACCGATACCGGATCGAATCTTCTTTCGCCAGGTAAGACTCCAAAGAAGAACCTGAGTTTCCTGACATTTTTCATTAATGTGATCAAAGCAGTTCATGATAATGCAGATCTACTGAGAGCTTCGATAGCCTCAGCAGGTAATGATCACCGCCTTGGTGCAAATGAGGCTCCTCCTGCGATTATTTCCGTTTTCATCGGTTCTCATTTGACATCGGTTCTAGATGAGATCGTGGAAAGAGTTAAGTCGGGCAAGTTTGATGAGCTTACCAATGCAGATCTTAAAATGGACATCCATAATAAGATCCCTGATGTTCTAAGAGACAATACAGACAGAAACAGAACATCTCCTTTCGCTTTCACCGGGAATAAATTCGAAATCCGCGCAGCTGGATCTCATACTAACTGCGCTGCACCTATGACCGTCCTCAACACTATGGTTGGGAATAGGCTTAAGATCTTTAAAGCAGATGTAGATGCATTAATGAAGGAAGGTGAAAAGAAAGAAGGTGCCATCCTAAGAGTTTTGAGAGACTACATCACTGAAATGAAACCAATCTTATTCGAAGGAGACAACTACTCTGAAGAATGGGCTGAAGAGGCAAAGAAAAGAGGTCTTTCAAATGTAAAGACCACTCCATACGCTTTGGATTTCATGCTGGAGAAAAATGGAATGGATGTCTTCACGAAAAACAATGTCCTTTCAGAAACTGAAATTCACGCTCGCTACGAGATACTGAATGAATCATACACACTGAAGATTCAGATCGAAGCGAGATTGATTGGGGACTTGGCTTTAAACCATATTATTCCTCCTGCTCTTGAGTATCAGAATATGCTCATAAACAATGTAAAAGGCATGAAAGAAATTGGAATGCCTGAATCAGCATATAAAGCTCAAATGCAAGAACTGGAAGCGATCTCAACCCATGTCAACACGATCAAAGAGAATGTTGAAGCTATGGTTGAAGAACGAAAGAAGGCCAATAAGATCGAGGATGCGGCTAAGAAGGCAAAAGCCTACTGCGATAAAGTGCTTCCTTATTTTGAACCGATCAGATATCACTCTGATAAGTTAGAGCAATTGGTGGATGACAGCCTTTGGACTTTGCCGAAGTACAGAGAGCTATTATTTGCCAGATAGTCAGAAAACTATCAGAATCAGTAATTTTTTTGAAAAAAAGGGGCGAGAGTGGCAGCGTATACGAGCCGTTTCTCATCGTAATATTTGGCTAGTTTTAGGTCGATTACTATGAAAGGAAACCTGCTGCGCACTCTCGCGCTTTTGATTTTAGCATTTTCTATTGTGAGTCTAAGCTCCTGTTCTGGTTCCAAAGAGATCAAGGACGGAGATCTGGCCTATGAGCTAAAAATGTACAACCTGGCTCCTTCCCTTCTAAAAGAAGAAGCCGCCGATGCCAAAGACAGCTACATAAGAAGAGAGAAGTACAAGAAGATCGGAGATTGTTACGCTTTCAACAATGAGCCTTCAGAAGCTATCGAATGGTATGAAAAGGCCAATAATATTGAGCTTGACCTCGATGCTTTATTAGAGATTGGGAAGATGTATATGATGCTTGAGGACTATCCAAAGGCAATTGAGACATTCGACCAATACATTGAAGAAGAGAGGTTTGACAATTTCTCTGCTAAACTCCTCAAAGGCTCCGCAGAAGATGCTATGGAATGGAGAAGTGAATTCACCATAATTCGCGTATCCCTTGAATCGGGCCTCTCATCAAACAAGGCTGATTTTGCACCATTCATAAAGGGCGAGGATATCGTGTTCACCTCAACCAGAACTGAAGCTTTTGGAGATGAAGTTCATCCCTGGACCGGCGAGAAGTACGGAGACCTGTTTTTCGTGAACAGATCACGAAAATCAAATAAAGCAGCGATAGAGAACTTCAGTGAATCCATTAATACCAAATGGTATGAAGGTCCGGCATGCTTCAGTGCAGACGGGAAAGAGATCTATTTTACATCCTGTGGACATGCCAATGAGGAAGCCGATGCTTATTGCCAGATCTATCACAGTGTTTATGATGCAGGTGACTGGACAGAACCTACTCTGGTTCGCTTGTTCTTTGACACCTGTAATGTTGGGCACCCTTTCCTATCAAAGGACGGAACAACGCTCTATTATTCTTCGGATTCAAGAGAGGGATATGGCGGAAGAGACCTCTACTACTCAAAGAAATTAGACGAGGATGGCTGGAGCACGCCATATAGCATGGGGAGAGTGATCAATACTCCGGGCGATGAAATGTTCCCTCATATTGATGATGCAGGTGTCTTTTACTTCGCCTCCGACGGACACCCAGGCATGGGAGGTTTGGATCTTTTCACTGCTCTACAGTCTGATAAAGGTTGGGGAAGCGTGAAAAACATGAAGTACCCGATCAATTCTGGAATGGATGATTTTGGGATCGCTATTTTAAAAGCAGAAGCCAGCTCTCCTTCTGATGCAGATCTTAAGACAGGCTATTTCAGCAGTAATAGAAATGGAGGTGAAGGCGATGATGACATCTACTTCTTCCGATATGAGAATCTCAACACTTTCGAAGTCATCTTAACTGCCGTTGAGAAAGATTATGCAGATTCAACTGATCCCGAAAGCGAGATCCTGGGTCTGAAAAAAATCAATGAGTTTGGAGTAAAGATGGATGTGGTTTCCGGATCCTCTGACACAAGGAACGATACCACATTCAAAATCGAATATGGCCAGCTGTCATTCATGGCTAAGGAAGAAAGTGAATACAAGCTTTTCGTTTCAAAGCCAGGTTATATCAATAAGAGCACAGTTGCTACAACAGTAGGAAAGAAAACGCCGGATTCTGTTCACGTAAAGGTTTATGTTCAGGTAGAGCTTGAGAAGATCTGGCCAGATCAGGAGTTTGAAATTCCAAATATCTATTACGATTACAATGAAGCCACCCTTCGACCTGAATCATTCCCGGTTCTGGATTCTCTCTTAAGTTTCTTCTTTGAGAATGAGGATGTGACTATAGAAATTGGATCACACACTGACTCCAGAGGAAACTTTGACTACAATGAGGAGCTTTCACAGAGAAGAGCTCAGTCAGTGGTAGATTATCTCACATCAAAAGGAGTTCAATCAGACCAGCTTGTAGCTAAGGGTTATGGAGAGTCAAAACTCGTAAATGAATGCTCTGATGGAGTTGAATGTACAGAAGAGGAGCATCAGCGAAACCGTCGAACAACCTTCAGGATCCTCTCTGCTGGAGAAGAGATCGAATCATCTAGTCCGGATGATATTCAAGTAGACCCAAAGGAGGAATAATTACTTAAACTCGTTTAAAGCAGCCATAAACTGATCGCTGCTAAGCAAGCCTGTCAATCTTGTTTGTGCCTCGCCTTCACTATTGAAGAAGATGATTGTAGGAATACCCTGAACATCATACTGCTTGCTTAACTCCTGACCGTTGAACTCGTCAACATCGATCATGATCGCCAGATATTTTGCATTGCTTAATTCATAGACCT
This sequence comes from uncultured Chitinophagales bacterium, assembly GCA_963991145.1. Taxonomy (GTDB): domain Bacteria; phylum Bacteroidota; class Bacteroidia; order Chitinophagales; family JABDMM01; genus CAXDOZ01. The sequence goes on from CAXDOZ010000038.1 coordinate 13,333, forward strand.
CGGGAAGCGTAAATACATTCTTCTTCATGATCTGGCAGGGCTGGCACCAATCAGCTGTAAAATAGACGTAGTAAGGTTTTCCCTCTTCCTGCGCTTCATTTTCCATTTGCCCTAATGAGCCATCGTAAAAAACCAACTCCTTTGGCTTTTGCTCACATGATTGCATCAACAATCCAACAATTACGATCCCGATCAATACAACTGCTCTCTTCATTCTATTACTTTATTGGTCTTTCTTCTCCAGGATGGTATTGGCATTCAGCATGTTGCTTCCAATACTCCTCATCGAGACTCATGACCTTCATTTCGCGATTAACAAATAAATCCATTTGATCGTTGAAATGCACGGATTCTTCCTTAAAAGATGCGCCAAAAGGTGTTAAAGTTTCCATCCTGACGGGTCCTTCCTTTGAGAAGGATACAAAATGCGTGTACGAGTCTCCATACTCAGGATAGAACTTGCCGGTTCCCTCCTCTTCCTTTCCATAAGCCGCAGCCAGAGCATCTGGGAATCCAGGCAATGGATAGTCTTTCTCAAGTCTTTTGATCCTGTGAATTTCTCCAAACTCTACATGAACTGAACTGTAATTTGTCTCAAGCCAATCCTTAGCGTAAAACAGGGCTTCGATATATTCAGCCTGACTCTGAGGAAAGCCAAAGACGAAGACATCATCAGTGTAGAAATTCTTGTCAAAGATGTACCTCAACACTAAGGCAAAGACCGTCGCTCCTTCGCTATCAAGGCTGGCATTTCTATCCCAATCCGTCAATACCTTATGAATCTCTCTAAGCTCTGGATACTCATCTGTATCAATGGTTCGTAGCCCAAGTAGACTTTCCCAAAGCACTGAATTCTCGGTGAACCTCGTATCAAATTTCATTGCCTTCATCTCCTCAAAGCTCACTTTGTCCTGCTCAGAGATCTGCTCAAAGAGTCTGTTACTTCTATTATTATCTCCTGGTCTTTCGTTTATGCTTAATGGAAGTGTTCTAAAGTTGTCGTTCTCTCCCTCGCATGTAGCGTGAAAGGGTGAATTGTTGCAGTTTAAGACATAGCCACAGCTCGGGTTCTCTACTTGAGGCAAACTGTCTACTGGTATCAGGCTCGACCAGATGATCGCACTGGTATCTCCTTCTAATGTTCCAGAGAAATCAAATCCTTCAGGCCTGTCCGGAACTGTACCATTTGATATATAGAAGATATTCCCCTCCTTATCTGCATAGACAATGTTAAACATCATCAAACCCTGAATTCTGAGCGCTTCCTTAAATGAGCTCAAGTCAGAGGCCTTATTCATTTGAAACAATTGCTCGGCAATTCCCATATTCATATTAGAGGGGAACCTGATAGCGTAATAGGTCTCATCTTTCCCTGGGATCACCGGCCCAAAACCACTCCAATAAGTGATCTTCCTGATTGGTAGTGTCATAAAGCCCACTTTCACCTTTAATACCACCGGACGCGGAACCAGGTCAAAGTATTCACCATCAACCTCGTACTTGTAGCGCTTCTTGGGGTGCATCTTAAGCTTGAAGACATCCACTCTATCGAAATAATTCCAGGTCATTCCATATCCCAGATCCTCATTGTTTCCCATTGCGAAACTGGTGCCTCCCTGAAATGAAACTCCACTAAAGTTCAGGCCTTCCTCAGATGCGATATGTGCCTCGTAAAAGGTGAACTGCCCTTCAACTGCAAAGTGGGGATTGATGGTCAGATAGGTGTTGCCATCCTCCGTTTTGCCCGGAGAAAATGCAAATGCATTTGATCCTTTTGCATATCTCTCAGGGTCTGCAATTGTTCCGTCAAAGATCTGCTGTATTGGATCTGCTGCTCCGTTAAGAAAAGAGGCAGAGACCATATAAGCGACCATCACATCATGACTTGTTATGGGAAACAGTTTCTTATGAAGGACTTCGTCCGGATGGGATTCAGCATATGCATTTGTTCCCTGTACAAAGCCATCGAGGTAGATCTTAAACTCAGGACTAAGCTCATCATCGAAATTTTGCTCTACATATTCTCGGGCACCGATAGCATGAGCGAAATAATCGGCGATAGCCCCTTCTGCTCCATATACCCTTCCCATCAACTTCTTTGAGATCAGGATTGGGATCTGCATCAACTCAAAAGCATCCTCAGAGTTCACCCAGGCAAAGCCATATGCTGCTTCGGCGTCTGTTTTTGCATACACATGAGCCACTCCAAAACTGTCTCTGTAGATGGTAATGTTATCTGTATTGATTGACGGGTACTCACCTGCATAATGAATGTTAAAGGCAGCAAGGAATAGCAATATTGAAGTTGTAAGCTTCTTTAGGTGCATAGTAGGCTTTGTTTAGAGCCAAACAAGGCATAAAAAACAGCATTGATATAATGGCACTGTTTAAGTCGGGAAAGATGTCTTATAAATTGGCTAAACAACTTTTAAATCAGCCTGTTGGATAGTTGTATCTTTGTCGTTTAAGGTAATGTTGACAAATCGTTTCATCGGTTAACCAATTGAATTACCTTTGCGATGCAATAGAGTTGCAAATGGGAAATAAACAAATCACCGGTTTTTCGAAATTGTCCAAGAAGGACAAGATCTCCTGGATAGCGCAAAACTTCCTTTACTCGAATCCTTTAGATACGGTTAAGGAATTTGCCAGCTTCTGGCACGATAGTGTTGAGTCGCAAAAGCTATTCGATGGTTTCAGTGAAAACACACTGACCAATTTCTATATGCCATTTGGTGTTGCGCCAAACTTCATCATTAATGGTCAGGATTATTGTGTACCAATGGTAATCGAAGAAAGCTCTGTGGTAGCTGCAGCTGCTAACGCTGCTAAATTCTGGATGAGCCGTGGTGGTTTCAAAGCTGAAGTTCTAAGCACGATCAAGCTTGGACACGTTCACTTCAACTACAATGGTCCAAAAGAAAAGCTTGTAGAGTTCTTCCCACATATCAAAGAGCATCTACTAAAGAATACTGCTGAGATCACTGCCAATATGGAGAAAAGAGGTGGCGGTATTGTTGACGTTGAGCTTTTAGACTTTACTGATAAACTTGAAAATTACTTCCAGCTGAAGGTTTCTTTTGAGACTTGTGATTCAATGGGAGCAAATTTCATCAACTCAGTTCTTGAATCATTCGCTCAAACTCTTGTTGATACGATCGATCAGAGCTCTCTTTTCGAAGAGGATGAGAAAGAAGTTGAGGTGATCATGTCCATCCTGTCAAACTTTACTGATAACTGCCTGGTAAGGATCAGCACATCATGTAAGGTAGAAGAGCTTGGCTCTTTCAATGGAATGGATGCTAAGACCTTCGCACATAAATTCAAGCAGGCAGTTGATATTGCATGCATTGATTCATACAGAGCAACTACTCACAACAAAGGTATCATGAACGGTATCGACGCTGTTGTGATTGCAACCGGTAACGACTTCAGAGCTATTGAAGCTTGTTTGCATACTTATGCATCGGCCGAAGGCCAATACAAAAGCCTTTCTACCTGTAGCATTGAAGATGATGTATTCACTTTTGAGATGACTATTCCACTTGCGCTTGGTACAGTTGGAGGTCTTACATCACTTCACCCACTTGCAAAGCGCTCATTACAGATTCTAGGTGAACCAAATGCCGAAGAATTAATGATGATCGTTGCTGCTACCGGATTGGCTCAAAACTTCGCAGCTGTGAAATCATTGACCACAACCGGAATTCAGGCTGGTCACATGAAGATGCACCTCAATAATATTCTTGCAACTCTCAACGCAAATGATGTTGAGCGTGTTTCTGCGCTTGAGTACTTCGCAGAAAGAGTTATATCTGTTAGTTCAGTTCGCGATTATCTAGATCATTTACGCGGTGGAATCGAAGCAAAGGGAAGCATCTAATCTTCAATCCTTTTACGCTCACGGCAAACTCTTAATCACTTCGGAATACCTTGTCCTTGATGGAGCAGAAGCACTTGCTCTTCCAACCATCTATGGTCAATCCCTTGAAGTTGAAACGATTGAAGAGCCCGGAGGAAAGGTCCATTGGGAATCATTGAATCCCGACGGAAGTGCCTGGTATTCAGGTGAATTCGATCTAAATGATTTACCTGAACAGGATAAATCAGTAGATGGTCGATTGAGCTCTCTGTTTAGTTTAATCCTGGAACACAGTTCTGCCTTTGAGCTGAATAAATCATACCGCTTTAAAAGCAAGCTGGAGTTCGACAGAGAATTTGGTCTGGGATCTTCTTCTACCCTCCTTTACAATCTATCCCAATTCGCAGATCTCAATCCATTTGCCTTATCCGATGCATCATTTGGTGGCTCGGGTTATGATATTGCCTGTGCAGGAGCAAATGGACCAATCATATACCGGAACAAGAAAGGATCCAGAACGATCAAGCCAACAGAATATAATCCTTCCTTTAAGGATCAGATATACTTTGCCTATTCAGGTCAGAAGCAGGATTCCCGGGAGGGAATCAAGAGATATAGAGAGCACAACTCTTCTTCAATAAAGAAAGCCTGTGAACTCGCAACGGGGATCACTAAAGAGGTTCTCAAGACAGAGGATTTAGAAACCTTTGAAGACCTGTTGTTTGAACATGAAAAATTAATTTCAGACATAATTGGAATGCCCACAAGATTGGAGTCGGAGTTTAGTGATTTTCCTGGCTTAGTTAAATCACTTGGAGCTTGGGGTGGGGACTTCCTTTTGTTTACTTTCGCCGATGGAAAAGAGGCTCTTGAAAAGTACCTCAACCCAAAAGGTATTGGGCCGGTTTTTTCCTACGACGAATTGATATTAGAAGCTGTATATGAGTAAAGAAGTAATTTGGCAAAGCAGTTGGAAAAGCCCATCAAACATTGCTTTGGTTAAATACTGGGGAAAGCACGACAGACAGTTGCCGAATAACCCATCTGTTAGTTTCACATTAGATGAAGCTCACACTGTTACCCACCTTGAGGTATCTGAAATTGAAGAGCCAAACGGCGAGGTTTCATTCGAATTCTATTTTGAGGGAAAGGAATCTGAGGCCTTTTCAAAAAGGATCGGAAAATTCCTGAGAAGCATTGTAGGTGAGATGGCCTGGTTGAAGAAGCACCATTTGGTGATAGAATCTTCAAACAGCTTCCCTCATTCTACAGGGATTGCATCCAGCGCAAGCGCTATGAGTGCTTTATGCCTGTGTTTAGTGGAAGTTGAACAGAATGTGAACGATCGATTCTATAACGAACCAGAGTTCCTTCAAAGAGCAAGCTATTTCTCTCGATTAGCTTCTGGATCTGCTGCTCGTTCGGTATTTCCTACCCTTGCAATTTGGGGAGCTTCAATGGCTTCTACTGAAAGCTCTGATCTATTTGCTATTCCTGCTTCAGCTGAAGTAAATCCAATCTTTGAGTCATTCCACGATGACATCCTGATTGTTAGCTCTAAAGAGAAATCTGTTTCCAGCACGGCAGGACACCAGTTAATGGAAGATAACCGTTTTGCAGAAGTGCGATACCGCCAGGCAGAACAGAATCTGGAAGCATTAATGCTAGCAATGAAACTTGGCGATATAGACCAGTTCATTGAGATCGTTGAGGAAGAGGCTCTTACACTTCATGCATTGATGATGACATCTAAGCCATCATTCATTCTTATGCATCCTAATACGCTTGAGATGATCAATCGCATTAGAGCTTACAGAGCGGAAACAGGAGTGCCGGTATGCTTCACATTGGATGCTGGTCCGAACATTCACCTGCTATATCCTCATAGCGAAGAGAAGAAAGTATCTAAGTTTGTCAAGGATCAATTACTCGAGCTCTGTGAAGACAACTTCATGCTAAGAGATAAGGTGGGTAAAGGTCCTGTAAAGATTTAAATGAATAAGTCCTTTCCAGCAAAAGTGCTCCTCTTTGGAGAGTATGCTGTGATCAAAGGCTCACAGGCATTAGCCATTCCTTTTCCAAAACGAACAGGAAAACTCTTTCTCCCTGAGAATTGGACTGATGAATTAAGACAGTCCAATCAATACATTCAGGATCTCGCCAAATACCTGAGCTCAAAACCAGATACCTTTGGATTCCTTGACCTGGTTAAACTAGAGCAAGACCTTGACAGCCTTGCCTTTGAGACAAATATTCCAATTGGTTATGGTCTCGGAAGCTCGGGAGCGCTTGTCTCCTCAATTTATAAGGCATATGCCAGGACTCCTTCAGACGATCCATCGACATTACAATCTCAGTTAGCCAAAATGGAAGCTTGCTTCCATGGAGAAAGCTCGGGGCTTGATCCATTAGTCAGTTATCTGGGAAGAGCTGTGATCAGTCAAAAGGGAGAAGAGAACATTATCAGGGAAAGCCCGATTACCAGCACTTTTCAACTCCTTGATACAAAGATCTCCAGATCTACCGCTCCATTAGTCGAGTGGTTCAAGGCTGAGCTTGAAAGCGATCAAATGGCCAAAGCTGTTGATGCCTTAAAGAAAGAGAACCAGAGAGCAATTGAAGCGATCTACTCAGGGGACCTTGGGAACCTTTCTGCTGCAGTAAAAGAGATCAGCTCTATTCAATGGGAGCATTTCCGCAAACTGATTCCAGAAGCCTTTCAGGAATATTGGTCGGCCGGACTTCAAAATGAGGACTACTTTTTAAAGCTCTGTGGCGCCGGAGGCGGAGGTTACATCCTTGTCTTCAATCCAGAAAACAAGCCTCTACCCTTTCATACTCAGAGCATTAACTAGCTCAATCACATCTTGACGATTTCTTAAGACGGATAAAAGGCCAATCTTTTGTAATATGAGCTATGGTCTTCATGCATTTACCAATGTAAGGCAGTCCAATTTCTAGCGTCAAATTTTCAAACCGGCCCAATCAATGAAAGTTATCATCCTAGGAAATGGGGTTACAGGCATCACCGCCGCCCGCACGATCCGACAAAACTCCGAACATGCCGAGATCACAGTGATCTCAGGTGAAACAGATCACTTTTTTAGCCGCACAGCCCTCATGTATATCTTCATGGGCCATATGCGCTTTCAGGATACAAAGC
>CAXDOZ010000039.1:0-20202 GCA_963991145.1 uncultured Chitinophagales bacterium
GCCTCAGCGGCAGGAGCTTCCTCAACGGGTGCTTCTTCTGTAGCGGGAGTTTCCTCAACCGGAGCCTCCTCTACTGGTGTTTCTTCAACTGCAGTTTCTGTAGTTGCTTCAGGTGCAGCAGTATCAGCTTTCTTACCTCCACGACGACGGCGACGACGAGAGCTCTTAGCTTTACCTTCGTTTGCAGTATAAGTATCGTTGAAGTCAACTAACTCAACCATAGCAACTTCAGCAGCATCTCCAAAACGGCTTCCCATCTTGATGATACGAACATATCCACCTGGTCTGTCACCAACTTTCTGAGAAACTACATCAAAAAGCTCTTTTGCAGCTTCCTTACGACGAAGGTAACGGAAAGCAATACGGCGGCTATGAGTAGTATCAGTCTTAGATCTTGTGATCAATGGCTCAACAAACTTTCTCAACTCCTTTGCTTTTGCGTGGGTAGTTGTGATTCGTTTGTGGATGATCAATTGACTAGCAAGGTTAGACAACAAAGCTTTTCTGTGAGCTGTCTTTCTTCCTAAGTGATTGAATTTTTTCCCGTGTCTCATTTCTAATTCCTCCCTGAGGGCTTATTCGTCCAATTTATATTTCGAAACATCCATTCCGAATGAAAGACCTTTTTCAATCAAAAGGGCTTCGATCTCAACCAAAGACTTCTTACCGAAGTTTCTGAATTTCAATAGATCATTAGTGTTGAAGGTTACCAGCTCTTCAAGAGAGTTGATTTTTGCAGCCTTCAAACAGTTGTAGGCTCGAACTGAAAGATCTAGATCTTCTAGCGGAGTCTTCAACAGCTTACGCATATGAAGTACGTGCTCATCAACAACATCTTCATGAGCGCTATCGTAAGAATCGAATGTGATATTCTCATCAGAGATAAGCATCAAGTGCTGGATCAAGATTCTTGAAGCTTCTTTTACTGCTTCTTCCGGATGGATAGTACCATCAGTAGTAACATCAAGGATCAGCTTCTCATAATCTGTTCTCTGCTCAACACGAGTATTCTCGATTGCGTAGCGAACATTCTTGATCGGAGTGTAAATAGCATCGATTGGAATAAATCCGATCTGAGTTTCTTTTGGTGCATTGTCCTCTGCAGGAACATAACCTCTACCCTTATTAATGGTCAATTCCATTTCTAGATTAACCATTGGCTCAAGGTTACAGATAACAAGGTCAGGATTCATTACCGTGAAAACATTTGTATGCTTCTCGATCTCTTCTGCCTTGAATACTTCTTTATCCTTAAGAGAAAGGAAGATCTTTTCTGATCCACCCTCGTCATCCATGATCTTCTTAAGTCTAACTTGCTTAAGGTTAAGGATGATCTCAGTAACATCTTCAATTACGCCTCGGATAGTTGAGAACTCGTGATCAACTCCTGAAATCTTAATCCCAGTAATTGCATATCCATCTAGAGAAGACAATAGTACTCTGCGAAGCGCATTTCCGATTGTTACACCAAAACCTGGCTCTAGTGGTTTGAATTCGAAAGTTCCTTCAAAGTCAGTTGCCTTTTGAAGAATGATTTTATCCGGCTTTTGGAATGTTAGCAATCCCATAAATGGAGGCATTTTTTAGTTCAAAAATTACTTAGAGTATAATTCAACGATCAACTGAGCATTGATCTTTTCTGGGATATCCTCAACATTTGGTTGTTGAACGAATACTCCTTCAAGAAGCTCTGAGTTGAATTCGATCCAGGGGAAAGTAACTCCCTTAGTAGCTACTGAGTCCTGAACGATCTCAAGGCTTCTTGAGCGCTCACGCACACTTACTTTATCGCCAGGGCGAAGAGTGTAAGAAGGTACATTCACGATATCACCGTTAACGGTAACGTGTTTGTGAGATACCATCTGACGAGCTTGTCTACGAGTAGATGCAAGTCCCATACGGAATACAGTATTGTCAAGTCTTGATTCAAGAAGTTGAAGCAAAACATCACCTGTTACGCCTTTACTTCTATTCGCTTTATCAAAAAGATTTGCGAATTGACGCTCAAGTAGTCCGTAAGTGTATTTAGCTTTTTGCTTCTCCTTCAACTGTACTGCGTACTCTGAAGGCTGACGACGGCGACGTGAGTTACCGTGCTGTCCTGGAGCATAGCTTCTTCTTTCGAAGTACTTGTCAAATCCGAAGATCGGCTCTCCGAATTTTCTAGCGATTTTAGTTTTTGGCCCTCTATACCTTGCCATGGATCAATCTCTTTTTTCTTAAATAGAATTATACTCTTCTACGCTTTGGTGGGCGACATCCGTTGTGCGGCAATGGCGTCACGTCGCGGATGGTAGTTACCTCAATCCCAGCGTTATTAATTGTTCTAATAGCAGACTCACGTCCAGAACCAGGTCCTTTTACAAAAACCTCAGCTCTGCGCATTCCTGCATCATAAGCAACTTTTGCAGCATCTCCAGCAGCAACTTGTGCAGCATAAGGAGTGTTTTTCTTAGAACCTCTGAATCCTGCTTTACCCGCAGAACCCCAAGAGATCACCTGACCTGCTTTATTGGTAATAGAAATAATGATGTTGTTGAAGGTAGCCTGGATGAATACCTGACCTTCCGGCTCAACTTTTACATTACGTTTCTTTCCTTTCTTACTCGTCTTCGCTTGTGCCATTGCTCTAAGCTTTAATTATTATTTACGTGGTGCCTTTTTCTTACCGGCAACAGTCTTACGTTTTCCTTTTCTAGTACGCGCATTTGTAGAAGTTCTTTGACCTCTAACTGGAAGACCACGACGGTGGCGAATTCCTCTAACGCTTCCGATATCCTGCAAACGCTTAATGCTAAGCTGAACCTCACTTCTCAACTCACCCTCAACAGTGAAATCATCTCCGATGATTCTGTTGATAGCAGTGATCGCATCCTGATCCCACTCGTCAACTTTCTGATTCGGATCAAGTCCAGCTTCAGTTAAGATCTTTTCTGCAGATGTATACCCAATACCATATACATATGTTAGGGCAATTCTACCTTTCTTATTCTTTGGAATGTCTATTCCTGCAATACGCGCCATTTACTTCTTTTTTTCAGATTAACCTTGACGTTGCTTAAATCTCGGGTTCTTCTTGTTAATGATGTACAGACGTCCTTTACGACGTACAATTTTGCAGTCGGCACTACGCTTCTTTATACTTGCTCGTACTTTCATAATCCCGTTATTTATATCGGTACGTTATACGTCCCTTGTTCAAATCATAAGGCGACATCTCTACCGCCACTTTATCTCCTGGAAGGATTTTGATGTAGTTCATCCTCATCTTTCCAGATATGTGACCAATGATTTCATGATCATTTTCAAGTCTTACTCGGAACATCGCATTTGACAATGCTTCTGTTACGATTCCATCTTGCTTTATTACGTCTTGCTTCGCCATGAAAAAATTGGTTTGCAAATATCGGGAATTTTAAGCTAATTCCCTTATTTCACTATTCTTTTTTATTTCGTCTTCAATCAGTTCAAAAGAGGTCAGAATTTCAGCTTTTTGCTTACGAACAACTACTGTGTGTTCGTAGTGAGCTGAGATGCTTCCATCCCTTGTAGCGATCGTCCATCCGTCCTCATTTGTCACAACCTCTTTTCTTCCAAGATTGATCATAGGCTCAATAGCGATCACTGTACCTTCTTTTAAAGCCGTTCCTCTTCCTCTCTTACCGTAGTTTGGTACTTCTGGTGGCTCATGAAGGTTTTTACCTAATCCGTGTCCTACCAATTCCCTTACTACTCCGTATCCGTGTTGAACCTCACAATACTGCTGAACTGCAAAACCGATATCACCGGTTCTCTTTCCAACTATTGCCTCGTCAATTCCCAGATAAAGTGACTTCTTAGTTACTCTAAGAAGATCCATTACTTCATCCTTAACTTCTCCTACTGTAAAAGTGTAAGCTGAGTCACCGTAGTAACCTCCCATTATCACCCCACAGTCAACAGATACTACATCGCCATCTACAAGTTCCTTATCAGTTGGTATTCCATGAACCACTGCATCATTCATGCTGATACAAAGAGAATTTGGAAATCCCTGATAATTCTTGAATGCTGGAATCCCACCTTCAGAAAGGATGAAATCTTCTGCGATCTTATCCAACTGCAATGGAGTAACTCCAGGCTTAATGGCGTTTGCTACTTGAGCTAACGACCTTGAAACAAGCAAAGAACTCGCTCGGATCAGTTCAATTTCTTCTTCCGTTTTTACGCGGATCATATCCCTGCTCCTATACTTCCCTGACGACCTTTGATTCGTCCAGCCTTGGTTAGACCATCGTACTGACGCATCAAAAGGTAACTTTCGATCTGCTGCAATGTATCCAAAACAACAGCTACCAAAATCAATAGAGAAGTTCCTCCGTAGAACAATGCAAATGCAGGCTGGATGTCAGCCTGACGAGCAATGATCGGAAGGATTGCTACGATTCCAAGGAAGATTGAACCCGGTAGGGTGATCCTTGAAACGACATTATCAATAAACTCAGCAGTCTTTCTACCCGGCTTAACACCTGGGATAAAACCGCCATTCTTTTTCAGATCATCAGCAATCTGGATCGGGTTAATTGTAAGAGCTGTGTAGAAGTACGTAAATAATACAACCAGGAAGAAGCTCATTACACCATTCCAGATATTGAAAGGATCAGCAAGATTGTTCCAGAATCCACCCTGGATCTGGAAAACAGAAACTACAGTACTTGGAAGGAACATCAATGCCTGAGCAAAGATGATCGGCATAACACCTGCAGCGTTAACCTTGATTGGAAGGTATTGACGAACACCTCCGGCTTGCATCATTCTTCCTCCTTTAACGATATTTCTCTTAGCGTACTGAACAGGAATTCTTCTGGTTCCCTGAACAAGAAGGATTGTGCCAATAACTACTAGAATAAGAACCGCCATCTCAATGATGAAGATGATGATACCTCCAGTCTGACCGCGATATCCAAATTCCTGAAGAATCGCTGAAGGAAGATTAGCAATGATTCCCACCATGATTAGTAGTGAAATACCATTTCCAAGACCTTTATCAGTAATTCTTTCTCCCAACCACATTACAAATAGTGTACCTGCAGTAAGGATAACGATCGTAGATACTGAGAATAGAACTGGAGATCCGATTGTGATCGCATCACCATAAGTACCATTCAGATAAGCAACATATCCGATTCCCTGAACCAATGTTACAGCGATAGTTAGGATACGTGTGATCTGGTTGATCTGTCTTCTACCAGATTCTCCTTCTTTTTGCATTTTTTGGAATGCAGGAACTGCCAAAGTAAGCAGCTGCATTGCAATCGATGCCGAGATATAAGGCATGATACCCAAAGCAAAAATGGAGGCGTTCATAAAAGCACCTCCTGAGAATTGGTTGATCAAACCGAAAAGTCCTCCGCCACCGGAGTTTGAAGAGTTGATCAAATCAATAACAACTGGATCGATTCCCGGTAGTACAAGGAAGCTACCGAAGCGGTAGATCGCAATGAACCCGAGAGTGATCAGAATCTTCATTCTGAGTTCCTCGATATTCCAGATGTTCTGTATGGTCTGTATAAATTTCTTCATATCAATCTTAGATCAGGGTTACTGAACCACCAGCTTTCTCAATTCCCTCTTGTGCTGATGCGCTAACCGCATGAACTGTAAAATCTACTTTTGACTTAAGCTCTCCGTTTCCTAGAATCTTCACTTTATCAGTTTTCCCGATAAGGCGATTCTTGTATAGAGACTCAATGTCAATTGATTTGAAACCGTACTTATCAATAAGCTCCTGTGCTTTTGACAAGTTGATTACTACATACTCAATCTTGTTTCGGCTATTGAAACCGCGTTTAGGAACACGTCTTTGAAGTGGCATCTGACCTCCTTCAAAACCTCTCTTTTGAGAGTAACCAGAACGAGATTTCGCACCTTTATGACCACGTGTAGAAGTACCGCCTTTACCGGAACCTTGCCCGCGACCAACGCGTGTTTTACTTTTAACAGAACCTTTTGCAGGTTGTAGATTATCTAATCCCATCGGAATCTCTGTTTATCAATTTTCAATCCTGTTAGGCCTCTTCAACCGTAATCAGGTGTTCTACTTTCTTAATCATTCCACGAATCTGAGCTGAATCTTCATGCTCTACCGTGTGACGGATTCTTTTCAATCCTAAAGCTTGCATCGTGCGCTTCTGACGTTCAGAGCGGTCGATCAAACTACGTACTTGAGTGATTTTTAGCTTTGCCATCTCTCTAATTTTCCAGCTGAATTATCCGTTGAATACCTTGTCTAAGGAAATACCTCTTTGCTGAGCTACAGTTTGAGGATCTCTCAATTTCTGAAGAGCATCCATAGTAGCCTTGATCACGTTAAATGGATTTGATGATCCTTTAGACTTAGCAAGTACATTGTGTACTCCCGCTGCCTCAAGAACTGCACGCATCGCACCTCCAGCAATTACACCGGTACCATCAGAAGCGGGCTTGATCAATACTTTACCAGCTCCGAATTTTCCGATCTGCTCGTGTGGAATAGTTCCTTTAATTACTGGAACCTTAATGATGTTTTTCTTAGCATCATCAATTCCTTTCTGAATTGCTTCAGTTACTTCACGCGCTTTTCCAAGACCCTGGCCAACAACACCTTCTCCGTTTCCTACAACTACGATGGCGCTGAAGCTGAACGTACGTCCACCTTTTGTAACCTTAGCTACACGGTTAATTTTTACAACCTTTTCTTTAAGGTCAAGCTCACTAGCTTTTAGACGTTGCAAATTTGATTTGTTCATCATCTTTTCCTTTAGAATTTAAGACCTCCTTCGCGAGCACCATCAGCCAAAGCCTTAACACGGCCGTGGTATAGGTATCCACCTCTGTCAAAAATCACATTACTTACACCTGCTGCTGTTGCTTTCTCAGCCAACAACTTTCCTACAGCTGAAGCTTTTTCAGTTTTGTTAGCACCTCCGACTCCGCTCTCTTTCGATGAAGCTGATACTAGAGTGTGTCCATTCTCGTCATCAACGATCTGCGCATAGATGTCTTTGTTACTTCTGAACACAGACAAGCGAGGACGCTCAGCAGTCCCGCTAAGTTTAGCGCGGATGCTACGACGGATTCTGTTTCTTCTTCTGATCTTGCTAAATGCCATGACCTGTTCTTTATACGTTTATCTTACTTAGCTGCTGCTTTACCTGCTTTTCTGCGGATCTGCTCGCCCTGGAAGCGAATACCTTTACCCTTATAAGGCTCAGGCTTACGGATCTTGCGGATTGTTGCAGCAACCTGTCCGATTAATTGTTTATCAGTTGATTCTAGAGTAACTAGAGGATTCTGACCTTTCTTCATCTCAGCTGTTACCTTGATCTCCTTTGGAAGAAGCACAACAACCGGGTGAGAATATCCTACTGAAAGTTCAAGTTTTTGACCACTTGCCGATGCACGGAAACCTACACCAACTAGCTCAAGAACTTTAGTATATCCCTCTGATACACCAACAACCATATTATTGATCAAAGCCCGAGAAAGACCGTGAACTGCCTTGTGACGCTTTTGATTTGTTGGACGGCTTACTGTAAGCTCACCTTCCTCAATCTTGATCTCAAGGTCGCGATCGATCTGCTCAGCCAATTCTCCTTTTGGGCCTTTTACCATAACCACATTCTGGTCATCAACTGAGATTTCTACTTTCTCAGGTAGGCTAATGGGCGCGTTTCCTATACGTGACATAGCTTAGCTTTAACTCTTATTAAAATATTTCACACAATACCTCGCCACCAACGTTCAACTTGCGTGCTTCCTTATCGGTGATCACGCCTTTAGAGGTTGATAGGATGGCAATTCCCAAACCGTTTGCTACACGTGGGATATCATCAACCCCAACATACTGACGCAAACCTGGCTTACTTACTCTTGTCAAGTGCTTGATAAGTGGTTCTTTAGTCGACTTATCATACTTGAGAGCCACTTTGATGACACCTTGCTTATCCTCAGTCTCATCGAAAATGTACTTCAGGATATACCCGTGCTCATATAAGATCTCTGTCATTCTCTTTTTGAGATTTGACGCAGGGATCTCTACAATCCTGTGATTAGCCAATTGGCCATTACGGATGCGAGTCAGGAAATCTGCTATTGGATCAGTTACCATAGTATCTTCTTTTTCTCTTTTCTTATTCTTTTACCACTGGCTTACCAGCTAGACTTAGTTACACCTGGGATCTTTCCATCTGATGCCAATTGTCTGAACACCAGGCGGCTGATTCCGAATTTTCTAATGTATCCGCGCCCTCTTCCTGTAATCTTACAGCGGTTGCGAAGACGAACTGGTGATGAGTTCTTTGGAAGCTTGTCCAACTCTTCCCATAGTCCATCTTTCTTCAATTGCGCTCGCTTTTCTGCGAACTTGGCCACTAGTTTTTCTCTTTTGGCCTGACGTGCTACAACAGATTTTCTTGCCATGATCTAGTTGCGTTTATTTTTGAAAGGGCATCCCCAATTCGGTCAACAATGCCAATGCTTCCGCATCAGTTTTAGCAGTAGTCACGAATGTGATATCCATTCCGTTAATCTTAGATACTTTATCAAGATCGATCTCAGGGAAAATGATCTGCTCAGTGATCCCAAGCGTATAGTTTCCTCTTCCATCAAATCCTTTGCTCTTGATCCCTCTGAAGTCACGAACACGTGGAAGTGCTACTGCGATAAAGCGATCAAGAAATTCGTACATCTTTTCTTTGCGAAGTGTAACACGAACACCGATTGGCATATCCTCACGGAGTTTGAAGTTCGATACCGCTTTCTTAGCGATAGTTTGAACAGCCTTCTGACCTGTGATCATGGTCATTTCTTCTTCGGCTACCTTCACTAACTTCTTATCCTGGGTAGCACCGTTTACACCTTGATTAAGGCAAACCTTAACAAGCTTTGGCACCTCCATGATAGAGTCGTATTGGAATTGCTCCATTAGCTTCGGAACAATCTCCTCTTTGTATTTCGTCTTCAGTCTTGGCGTAAATTCCATCTTAAATTACCTCCCCTGATTTTTTAGATACGCGAACTGTTTGTCCGTTCTCTTCTCTGCGACCAATACGTGTTCTTTCACCAGACTTAGGATCAACCAACATTACATTGCTGATATGGATAGACCCTTCAGTTTTGATGATACCACCATCTGGATTCTCAGAGTTTGGTTTCATATGCTTTGTGATAAGGTTCACGTCACGGATGTAAACTCGATCTTTTACGCGATCAACTTTAGTTACTTCACCGGTAGAACCTTTGCTCTCACCAGAAATCACGATTACTGAATCGCCTTTCTTGATGTTCAACTTCTTATTCATTTTTTGTCCCTTAGCCATGATTACAATACTTCTGGTGCTAGTGAAACAATCTTCATGTACTGCTTTTCACGAAGCTCACGAGCAACAGGACCGAAGATCCTTGTTCCGCGAGGCTCATCATTCGCGTTAAGAAGTACTACTGCGTTATCGTCGAAGCGGATATATGATCCATCTCTTCTTTTAGTAGCCTTGCGTGTACGCACTACAACCGCATTGCTTACGATACCTTTTTTTACCTGGCCTGATGGCAAAGCTTTCTTTACGGTAACTACCACCTTATCCCCGATATGGGCATAGCGGCGACGTGTACCACCGAGTACTTTGATTACAAGTACTTCTTTAGCTCCACTATTATCTGCCACATTGGCTCTTGATTCTTGCTGTAACATCGCTTTCCGTTTTACCGGTTATCTATTCAATCTTATTACTTAGCTCTTTCTACGACTTCGATCACACGCCAGCGCTTCTTCTTGCTTAGCGGGCGGGTCTCCATGATTTTTACTGTGTCCCCTTCATTACACTCATTCTTCTCATCATGAGCAGTGAACTTCTTGGAACGCTTCATGTACTTCCCGTAGATAGGGTGCTTCTTTTTAGTTTCAACTACAACAGTGATGGTCTTGTCCATCTTGTTGCTGGTTACTAAGCCAGTACGCTGTTTTCTTAGATTCCTTTCCATGCTTATTCAGATTTAGCGTTTTCTGCTTCTAATTCTCTGTTGCGCAATTCCGTCATCAACCTTGCGATGTCACGTCTTTTCACGCGGATCGTAAGTGGGTTATCCAATGGAGATACAACATGATTGAATTTCATCTTTGTGTAAAGAGTCTTTTCACTTTTGATCTTCTCCACTAGCTCCTCAGTAGTAAGTTGCGCTATGTCTTCTTTATTAAGTGCCATCGTTCAAATGGTTTTTTATCCTACGAAATCTCTTCTCGTTACAACCTTGGTTCGAACTGGTAGCTTTTGCGCAGCAAGGCGTAGACCTTCCATTGCAACCTCCGGCTCAACACCATCGATCTCAAACATGATTCTTCCAGGTTTTACAACAGCAACCCATCCTTCCGGAGCACCTTTACCTTTACCCATCCTTACCTCTAGAGGCTTAGCTGTATAAGGCTTATCTGGAAAGATTCGGATCCATACCTTACCCTGACGTTTCATGTGACGCGTCAAAGCGATACGAGCCGCCTCGATCTGCTTGTTTGTGATCCAGGCTGCATCAAGGGTTTTCAATCCGTAAGTACCGAAGGCGATCTGGGCTCCACGCTGGGCGGTACCCTTCACTCTTCCTTTCTGCTGTTTTCTAAATTTTACACGCTTAGGCAGTAACATCGCTTCTAATTTTTCTTATCGTCTTTGTTGTGGTTTACGACGAGGGCTACGCTTTCCTCCGCGTCCGCCTTCGTTCTCGATATTTGGAGACAAGTCTCTCTTGCCCAATACCTCACCTTTGCAAATCCAAACCTTTACACCAATCTTTCCATAGATAGTGTTGGCTTCAACAATTCTGTAATCAATATCTGCACGGATCGTGTGAAGAGGAGTACGTCCTTGTTTGTACTCTTCAGTACGAGCCATCTCAGCTCCACCAAGACGACCTGATACACGAACCTTAATTCCTTCAGCTCCCATTCTCATCGCAGAGGCAACAGCCATCTTAACTGCACGACGGAAGTTTACCCTTCCTTCAAGCTGCTTGGCGATTGTCTCAGCTACGATACCGGCATCAAGCTCAGGACGACGGATCTCAACGATGTTGATCTGAACGTCTTTGCTAGTCAGCTTACGAAGCTCTTCGCGGATGCGATCAACTTCTCCACCACCTTTACCGATGATGATACCTGGTCTTGAAGTGTGAATCGTAACAGTGATTCTCTTCAAGGTACGCTCGATGACGATTCGGCTGATTCCACCTTTCTGAATACGGGCCTTTAGATACTTACGGATCTTCTCGTCTTCTACCAGCTTTTCAGCAGTGTTCTTACCACCAAACCAGTTTGAATCCCATCCGCGGACGATACCGAGGCGAAATGCCGTTGGATTTACTTTTTGTCCCATCTCTTAGTTTTCGTTTTCTTGATTTTCAACCTCCTCAACAACTTCCTCAGTGAGACCAGCTGCTGTGCGGCTATCAATTACTATAGTTACATGGTTAGAGCGCTTGCGAATTCTGTGCGCGCGACCATGTGGTGCCGGACGGAAACGCTTCAACATTCTTCCTCCACCCACTTGAACTTCTTTGATATAAAGTTCACTTGAGTCTGGATCCATATCATTCTTCTGCTCCCAATTGTTGATAGCAGACTGAACGAGCTTGCCCATTCGACGAGATGCCTCTTTAGTAGAGTATCTCAAGATCGTCATCGCCTTATAGGCATCTTCTCCGCGAATTAAGTCGGCAACCAGCCTCATTTTTCGAGGCGAAGTTGGACAGTTCCTTAGTTTGGCTACTGCTTCCATCTTATCTCTTATTTAATCTTTTTACTTGAGTGACCTCTAAAGTTTCTCGTTGGAGAAAATTCACCCAGTTTATGTCCTACCATATTCTCAGTGACAAACACCGGAATAAACTTATTTCCATTATGAACCGCGATTGTGTGTCCAACCATTTCAGGAATGATCATTGAAGAACGCGACCAGGTTTTGATCACTGACTTCTTTCCAGATTCATTCATTGAATCGATCTTTCTGCCCAATTTGTAGGCTACGTAAGGTCCTTTTTTAATTGATCTTGCCATGCTTAGTCAATTACTTTTTCTTCTTAGAAATGATTAGGCGGTTAGAAGATTTGTTCTTGTTTCGAGTCTTCTGACCTTTAGCGTAAACACCTGTGCGTGAACGTGGGTGACCTCCAGAGGCTCTACCTTCACCACCACCCATTGGGTGATCAACAGGGTTCATTGCAACTCCACGCGTACGTGGACGAACGCCCAACCAACGCTTTCTTCCTGCTTTACCAAGAACTGTAAGTCCGTGGTCAGGATTTGAAACAGAACCGATAGTCGCCATACAAGCGCTCAATACCATTCTTGTTTCACCTGAAGGAAGCTTTACGATTACGTACTTTCCTTCTTTTGCAGATAGCTGAGCGTATGTTCCAGCGCTTCTTGCCATTGCTGCTCCTCTACCTGGTTGTAATTCAATTGCGTGAATCACAGATCCAAGAGGAATATCTTTCAGGTAAAGTGTGTTTCCTACATCTGGAGATACACCTTCACCACTCTGTACAGTTTGTCCAACCTCTAGTCCTTCTGGAGCCAGGATGTAACGCTTTTCACCATCGGCGTAAGCCAAAAGAGCGATAAATGCGGTACGGTTTGGATCGTATTCTACTGACTTAACCGTAGCAGGGATATTGTGCTTGTTGCGTTTGAAGTCAATTACACGGTAACGTTTCTTATGTCCGCCCCCAATGTACCTCATGGTCATCTTACCATCGTGGTTACGACCACCTGACTTCCCGCCTTTTTTGATCAGACTCTTCTCCGGAGTACTTGTCGTAATCTCCGAATAAGCGTTCCCGATCATTCCTCTGCGGCCCGGGGTTGTTGGTTTATACTTTTTAACTGGCATGACTGCTTCGTTTTCCTTTCCTTATTAGATACTGCTATAGAAATCGATAGTCTCTCCTTCTGCAAGGCTAACTACTGCCTTCTTGTAAGGATTTGTTCTACCTCTAGCTACACCGTTCGTGGTGTAACGTACTTTCGCTTTTGCAGGGATAACCATAGTTCTTACTTCCTCTACAGTTACTCCGTACATCGACTCAACTGCTTCTTTAATCTGAAGCTTGTTCGCGTTGCGATCTACTACGAATACGAACTGTCCTAGTCCTTCGCCTAGTCCTGTCGACTTCTCAGTGATCACCGGTTTGATTAATACGCTTCTCGATTTCATGATCGCTTACTTTTTAAAGCTTTCTTCAACAGCTTTCACTGAGCTCTCAGCGAAAACAATCTTCTTGCAATTCAATACATCGTAAACATTCAATCTTCCTGCAGTAGTAACCTTCGCATTTGGAATGTTACGAGCTGATAGGTAAATGTTCAGATGGTTCTCCGGAAGCACGAATAGTGCTTTCTCAACGCCAAGTCCAAGGTTGCTTAGAATGGTGTAGAACTCTTTAGTTCTTGGAGCTTCCATGTTGAAGTCTTCAACTACAACCATGTTGTTCTCCTGTACCATGCTGCTTAGAGCAGACTTCTTAGCAAGCACCTTTTGCTTCTTGTTCAGTTTGAATCCGTAGTCTCTGACTCTTGGTCCGAAAACACGTCCTCCACCTCTGAACAATGGGTTCTTGATACTACCCGCACGAGCTGTACCTGTTCCCTTTTGACGCTTAATCTTTCTGGTTGATCCGGTGATCTCACCTCTTTCCTTCGCTTTGTGCGTTCCCTGGCGTTGGTTAGCCAGGAACTGCTTAACCGATAGGTAGATATTGTGCTGATTTGGATCTAATCCAAATACTGACTTATCCAGTGATACCTCTTTTCCGGTTTCTTTACCTTCTGTATTTAATACTTTAATCTTCATGATCCCTTCCTTTTATCGGCCTAAGCTTCTACGATTACAAAGGATCCCTTGGCGCCGGGTACGTTACCACTAACTACCAGGAGATTTTTCTCAGGCATCACTTTCATGATGCGTAAATTTCTTGCCTTAACACGCTCGTTACCCATACGGCCCGCCATGCGCATACCTTTGTATACACGGCTAGGAGTAGAACTCTGACCGATAGATCCCGGAGCACGTAGTCTGTTGTGCTGACCGTGAGTCTTCATACCAACACCGCTGAAACCGTGGCGCTTTACAACACCCTGGAATCCTTTACCCTTGCTGGTACCAACAACAGCTACAGCTTCGCCTTCTTCAAATACATCAACTCCAACAGTGTCTCCGAGATTAGCTTCTAGATCGAAGTCACGGAATTCAACTGATTTCAATTTTGGAGTAGTCTTCGCTTTTGCAAAGTGACCTTTCAATGCAGCGCTAGTTGATTTCTCGCGACGCTCACCGAATGAAAGCTGAACGGCTTCGTAACCATCAGTTTCCATTGTGCGAACCTGAGTAACAACGTTAGCTTCTGCCTCGATGAGGGTAACAGGCACAAACTTCCCGTTCTCATCGAACATGCTGGTCATTCCTATTTTCTTTCCAATAATCCCTTTCATCAATCCAGGTTTTAAACTTTAATCTCTACGTCAACACCACTTGGAAGCTCAAGCTTCATTAGAGCGTCGATTGTCTTAGAAGTGGAACTATAGATGTCAAGCAAACGCTTATAGGTACACAGTTGAAACTGCTCCTTAGACTTCGCATTCACGTGTGGTGAACGCAAAACCGTAAATACATCCTTCTTGGTAGGAAGTGGAATTGGTCCACTCACTACAGCTCCGCTGTTTTTAACTGTCTTTACGATCTTCTCTGCAGACTTGTCTACAAGGTTGTGATCGTAAGATTTCAGCTTGATTCGAATCCTCTGGGTCATCTTATTAAGCGTTTTCTTTTCCTGTAGCTTTTGCTACAACTTCTTTAGCAATACCTTCTGGAGCTGGCTCGTAAGAGTTGAACTCCATAGTTGAGGTCGCACGACCTGAAGACAAAGTCCTCAATGATGTCACGTAACCGAACATTTCTGAAAGTGGAACATGTGCTTTAATCACAGTTGCTCCGGACTTAGCGTCCATTCCCTGCATGATTCCGCGACGACGGTTAAGGTCGGCTACGATATCACCGGTATAATCATCAGGTGTTACCACCTCTACTTTCATAATTGGCTCAAGCAATTGTGGACCTGCTTGCTTAGCAGCAGTTCTGAATGCCAACTTAGCACACAATTCAAATGATAGCTGATCTGAATCCACCTGGTGGAAAGAACCATCAAAAAGACGAACCTTCAAGCTTGGCACTTCATATCCTGCAAGTACACCACTCTTCATTGCCTCTTTGAAACCTTTCTCTACTGAAGGGATGAATTCACGTGGAATAGAACCACCGAAGATGTCATTCACGAACTCAAGTCCTTCTTTATCTTCATCGCCAGGTCCGATCTCAATCTGGATATCTGCGAACTTACCACGTCCACCAGACTGCTTCTTATATACCTCGCGGTGAGTAAGATCTTTAGTGATACGCTCTTTGTAGTTAACCTGAGGTGCACCCTGGTTACATTCTACTTTAAACTCACGCTTAAGACGATCAACGATGATCTCAAGGTGAAGCTCACCCATACCACTAATTACAGTTTGACCAGTTTCGTCATCATAAGAAACCTTGAATGTTGGATCCTCTTCAGCAAGCTTTGCCAATGCAAGACCAAGCTTATCTACATCCTTTTGAGTCTTAGGCTCGATGGCAAGACTAATTACAGGATCAGGGAATTCCATACTCTCAAGAGCAATTGGGTGCTTCTCATCACAAAGAGTATCTCCAGTGCGGATCTCTTTGAAACCAACACCTGCTCCAATATCTCCCGCTTCAATACGGTCGATTGGGTTCTGCTTGTTTGAGTGCATCTGGTAAAGACGCGAAATACGCTCTTTGGTGTTCGAACGTGAATTCAATACGTAAGAACCAGCGTCAAGTGCTCCCGAGTAAACACGGAAGAAGCATAGACGACCAACGTAAGGGTCAGTAGCGATCTTGAAAGCAAGAGCTGCGAAAGGCTCGCTTGCATCCGGCTTACGAGTTTCAGTCTCATCAGTCTTAGGGTTAATACCCTCGATTGCCTCAACGTCAACTGGTGAAGGCAGGTAGCGGATAACCGCGTCAAGCATTGCCTGTACACCTTTATTCTTGAATGCTGAACCACACATCATTGGGATGATAGACATATCACAAGTTGCAGCGCGAAGAGCAGCGATGATCTCATCCTCAGAGATTGAGTTTGAATCTTCGAAGAACTTCTCAAGCAATTGATCGTCGTATTCAGCAACAGCCTCGATAAGTAGACCACGGTATTCTTCTACCTGATCAACCATATCAGCTGGGATTTCAATTTCTTCATAGGTCATACCCATGTCGTTCTCATTCCAGATGATCGCCTTATTAGAGATAAGGTCAACAACACCACGGAATGTATCCTCAGCACCAATAGGTAACTGAAGTGGAACTGGGTTAGCTCCTAGCATTTCACGAACCTGCTTAACAACCTCAAGGAAGTCAGCACCTGAACGGTCCATTTTATTTACGAATCCGATACGAGGAACTTTGTAACGGTTCGCCTGGCGCCATACAGTCTCAGACTGAGGCTCAACTCCAGATACAGCACAGAACAATGCAACAACTCCATCAAGAACACGAAGTGAACGCTCAACCTCTACGGTGAAATCCACGTGACCCGGAGTATCAATGATGTTTACCTGATAGTCAGTATCGCGGTAAACCCAGTTGGTTTTTGTTGCAGCCGATGTAATGGTGATACCACGCTCCTGCTCCTGCTCCATCCAGTCCATAGTAGCGGCACCATCGTGCACCTCCCCGATCTTATGAGAGATACCAGTGTAGTAAAGAACGCGCTCAGTGGTGGTGGTTTTACCAGCATCAATGTGAGCTGCAATTCCAATATTCCTTACTTTTTTAAGATCCTTTGACATGGCTAAATCCTAGTCGTTTTTTGTTTTTAATTAAACTCTAAAGTGTGCGAAGGCTTTGTTAGCCTCAGCCATTCTGTGAGTATCTTCTCTTTTCTTAACTGCGGCTCCTTCTCCTTTCGCTGCGGCCATCATCTCAGCAGCAAGCTTCTCAGCCATGCTGTGTCCGTTGCGCTTACGCGAATAAAGAATCAACCATTTCATACTGATCGCTTCCTTACGTGTAGGGCGGATATCAGTAGGGATCTGGAAAGTTGCCCCTCCAATTCTTCTACTTCTCACCTCTACTGCAGGAGCAACATTTGCAAGAGCTTTCTTCCAGGTATCATATCCGTTCTCTTCGCCCTTAGCATCGATAATGTCCATGGCATCGTAGAAGATCTTGTAAGCAATGCTCTTCTTACCACTGTACATTAGATTATTTACAAAACGTGTTACTCGCTGGTCTCCAAATTTTGGATCCGGCTGTAGATATCGCTTCTTTGGTTTTGCCTTCCTCATGACGCTTCTACTTATTTAGGTCTTTTAGTACCGTACTTCGAACGGCTTTGTTTACGATCGTTAACACCTGCTGTATCCAGTGCTCCACGAACAATGTGGTAACGCACACCAGGAAGGTCTTTTACCCTTCCTCCACGGATAAGCACGATTGAGTGCTCCTGAAGGTTGTGACCCTCACCCGGGATGTATGCAATTATCTCAGTGCTGTTCGTCAAACGCACCTTAGCAACCTTTCTCAATGCTGAGTTTGGCTTCTTAGGTGTGGTGGTATACACACGCGTACAAACACCTCTTCGCTGTGGACATGAATCCAAAGCACGAGACTTACTCTTGGTCTTAATGACCTTTCGTCCTTTCCTAACCAGTTGTGATATTGTTGGCATATATCTCTTTCCTTTTTTCGGGCCGCAAAACGTAGATAGGAATCAATCCCGTTTTTTTGGATTGATTGAGCGCCCGGAAAGAGCTTTTTTGCTGCGATAGTTACCCTTTGAAATCCTTATCAAACGGCACTTTATCGCCCTGCCTACAAGATGTGACCCATTCTCTATTCGGAAAATGGACTGCAAAGGTATGAATTATCAATCCATCCTGCAAGAAAGATTTGAAAGAATATTTAGTGAATTCAGGAGGTCATATTCTGTAACTTCGAGCGCTAAAGAATTATTAATGAGATACGACCAAATCAAGCAGGAACTATTCATCAAAAATCGGAAAAAATTTACCGACCGCCTTCCTAAGGGCGCGATGGCAATCTTTCATTCAAATGACCAGATGCCGCGTAATGGTGACCAGTACCACATGTTTCGTCAGAACTCCGATCTGCTATACTTAAGTGGTATCGATCAGGAAGATTCATATCTCATCATCTTCCCCGACTCTCCTATTGCCAAATACAAAGAAGTACTCTTCGTGAAAGAGACCTCAGAACTCATTGCAGTTTGGGAAGGAGAAAAGCTAACTCAGGATCAGGCGAAGTCAGTATCTGGGATAAAGACTGTTGTTTGGAATGACCAATTCGAAAGCGTACTTAAGATGCTTATGCATTACGCTGATACAGTCTTCTTAAACCTAAATGAAAACGATCGCGCAGTTAATGATGTGCCTTACAGAGACCTTCGCTTTGCAAACAAGCTTCGCGAAGATTTCCCTGCCCATAAGCTTGAGCGCTCAGGACCGATCATGGCAGATATCAGATCTGTGAAAGAGGATATTGAGCTTGAGTTGATGCAGCAAGCCTGCAACATTACTAATAAAGCATTCAGAAGAGTACTTGGATTTGTGAAGCCAGGAGTATGGGAATATGAGGTGGAAGCAGAGTTCACTCATGAGTACCTTATTAATAGAGGTAATGGCCATGCCTATGAGCCAATTGTTGCCTCCGGTGCAAATGCATGTGTACTTCACTACGTAACTAATAATAAGGAGTGTAAAGATGGAGATCTGCTTCTTCTCGACACCGGAGCAGATTATGCAAATTATGCTTCTGACATGACCAGAACTATTCCGGTTAACGGTCGCTTTAGCGATCGTCAGAAAGACGTATACAATGCCGTGCTTAGAGTGATGAAGCAGGCAACTGATATGCTTGAGCCAGGTCTGGTTCTTGACCAGTTCAATCAACAGGTTGGTGAGATCATGTTGGGCGAGCTTATTGGTCTTGGTCTGATAGACGCTCAGGAAGCAAAAGATCACAAAGGACCTGTACCTATATATAAGAAGTACTTCCCTCACGGAACCGGTCACTTCCTCGGTCTTGATACTCACGATATTGGAAACCGCTACGCTCCATTGAGAGAGAATACTGTCGTAACCGTAGAACCGGGTATCTATATCCGTGAAGAGGGAATCGGCATCCGAATCGAGAATAATGTTGTGATCAAGTCGGGTGAAAATCTTGACCTAATGGCCGATATTCCTCGAGAAGTTGAGGAAATTGAGGACTTAATGAATCAGTAATCGCACTGCTCAAACATATCCCCAATTTAATTACCTGTCTGAATCTACTTTCGGGCTGTCTTGGTATTGCCTTTGCCTTTTCAGGCAGATTCAATGAGGTCATCTATTGCCTGATCGCTTCTTTGATCTTCGATTTCCTCGATGGCTTTTCAGCTCGTGCCCTTAAAGCCTACTCTCCTATTGGTGAGCAACTCGACTCTATGGCTGATCTTATCAGCTTTGGATTCATGCCGGCTGCCCTTATCTATCAATTTGGGGTGGAGTACGCTTATCGCATGGGAGATTGTTACGGCCTCCCTGCCGGATTGGATGTACCGGACAAATTGATCTCAACTTTCCCGATCACCACCTTTGCCCTTCCAGAGCATTTGATCTTTGCACTTCCGGTATTTCTCTTCACAGCCTTTGCTGCATTGAGATTGGCCAAGTTCAATATTGATGATGATCAAACTGATTCTTTTTCAGGATTGGCAAGTCCGGCTGCAGCGGCATTCCTTATTGGCTTGTACCCACTTCACATGGGGGCTATTCCAGCTTTGAATGGTATTCTGTTTCAGCCTCTTGTCGTGTTTGGAATTCCAATTCTTGTTGGTGTAATGATGATCCTTCGCTATCCAATGTTCGCCTTCAAATCATTCAATGGATCAAAGCGCGATAAGCTCTTTCAGCTTATTCTGATTCTGGTGGCTGTAATCTCTATTATAGTATTTAAATTTGCAGCTCTATCAATCATAGTACTGACGTATATCTTCTTGTCGGGCATTTTGAAGATTTTGCGATCTGAAGTTCATAGCTGAAATCGATATCCGGCCACTGAAAGCGGTTCG
>CAXDOZ010000040.1:0-18981 GCA_963991145.1 uncultured Chitinophagales bacterium
GGCAAATGGGCAAATGGGCAAAATTAATCTCCGTGATTTTTGTATTTTTTCTTTGTCACTTTGCCAATTTAAATAATGCACTTCCTCGTCACCTCCTTCATTCTCAGTCTAATAATCACGGTAATCGGATTTAAGCGAACGGTTTGGTTTATAAGTATTGGCTACACTTTTTCGATTGCAGGTATGTGTCTTTTACTGGCCTACCAAATGGATTATGTACTTCACTGGGGATCATGGTTACAGATTGGACTGCTATTTATTTGGGCCATAAGGCTCGGATTCTTCATCATAAAGAGAGAAAGCAATCAGAACTACCGAAATCGAATTGAAAAGGAGCACCAGGCTTCTCAAAGTTTGAAATTTCCCACACGCTTTGGTATTTGGATCTCGGTTTGCTTCCTCTATGTGGCAATGTTCAGTCCGGCCTATTTTGCCTTATTAATGTTTGCCTCTCCAGAGCCCTGGCAAGAAGGCGTTTTTTACCTCGGTCTTGCCATACTAGCTGCAGGAGTGTATATAGAAAGCCTGGCTGATCGACAAAAGTCAAAATTCAAAGAAAGGACCCCAGGAAGGTTTGTCGACAAAGGATTATACGCCTGGGTTCGATATCCCAATTATTTTGGAGAGATACTGGTTTGGCTTGGAAGTTTTATTTGTGCCATTCCATTCATGACAGTCTGGTGGGAATGGGCGCTTGCCCTGTTTGGGCTTGTCTGTATCGTTCTAATAATGATCGGTTCTTCAAAACGACTTGAGCTAAAGCAGGAAGAAAGCTATGGAGAGGACCCTGAGTTTAAGGAATATGAGAAGAGGGTTCCAATTCTTTTCCCATGGTTGCCCATTTACAGCTTGAAGAAGGTGAAGTTTGCTTTGGGTTGATTGATTTGCAGTTTTACAGATCTGCAAATTTGCAAATCAACTCCATCTCCTCCCAGGTCTGGTATGCATTTTCAAAATTCTACTTTTCTCTTTTCTAACTTCCGGATGAGACCTATGTCCCCAGATCTTCTTTCTAGCGGCCTGAGCTGCCGACATATGATCTACAACTGGATAAGGATAAGCTGGGTAAAGCTCTTCTACACCTTCCCAGTCAATCGAAGTCATTTTCCAGGGTTCATGAATAAATTCTACTGGAACCTCTTTCAATTCTGGAACCCACTTTCTAATAAACTCTCCTTTGGGATCGTGGTCTTGTGACTGTTTCACAGGATTATAGATTCGTACAGTATTTATTCCTGTAGTCCCAGCCTGCATTTGAAATTGAGGAAAGTGAATACCCGGCTCATAATCTAAAAATTGCCTGGCAAGGAAATGGGAACCGAGCTTCCAATCAACATCTAAGTGATGACAAAGAAAAGAAACCAGCATGGCTCTCATTCTGAAATTTAAATAGCCTGTTTCCCTTACTGCTCGCATACAGGCATCGACGAGTGGGAATCCTGTCTTACCATCCTTCCAGGCTTGCAACTTAGTCTCATTACTTTCCCTTTCGAGTAACTCATAGCCTTCATTTATGCACTCAGTTTCATATCTGCATTCTACTTCGAATTTCTGAATGAAGTGACAATGCCATTTTAAACGAGTTAACATTCCTGAAAAGGAGCGCTTGGTTTTGGAATAATTTGGATGCGATTTCACAAAATGGTACGCTTGCTTTACTGATAGATTCCCCCATGCTATATATGGTGAAAGCCTACTGCAACTCGTCCTACTCTCAGTGGGTTTTGAAATATTTTTAGAATAGAAGAAACCTCTCTCTTCAAGGAAGGATTTCAAGTACTTATATGCATTGACCTCCCCTGCGGGTTGAAAGGTAGATGGATACTTCTCAAGTTCATTTTTAAATTCTTCAGGTAAACTAAAGAGCCCTTCGGGCGGATTTACGATTAAATCTGGATTGTAGCAGTTCTTTATTGGATCCTGATTCATTGTTACAAACCATTGCTTGTCCCAACCAAATCGATTTCTTATTCCCCTTATGATTCCATCCCTTTGAAACTCTCTCCAAACGATTCCATTCAAATCAAAATAATCTCTCAATCGAATATCGCGATTGAAGGAAAATTGGATTCCGCTTTCCTGATAACTAAAGACCTGTTCAATAATAAAATCGTCACGAAAACGGTCTAATATTTCATCCATCTCCCCGTAGAATAGATGAACCTTTCGGCCAACACTCTCTAGCTTTTTATTCATGGTAATTAAAGAGTGATAGACAAATTGGTTGTGCCGCAAAGAACTATCAGGGCGAGAAAGCATCCCCGGCTCAAAGGCATAAACCAGCAAATACGGAACAGTAGAATTTTCAGCGGCTTGAATAGCCGCATGATCTTGAGTTCGAAGGTCACGTTTCAGCCAAACGATATTTATTCTCTTCACACGAGGGTAAAAAACAGAAGAAAATTTTGTTTGATCTGGAAGAGAATATCAGTTACCTGATTCAAAGCAAATTAGCTGCGAGCTCTGCTTGTTAAGCAATTGAACCCACAAAAGGCCAAATCAGCCCAGTCTTCCCTAGAAAATTCACTTTCAGAATACTACCTTCATTACATGCCTCAATCATTTATTGAATCATACGAGAAAGCCTTAGCAAGCCAGGATTTTGATTTAATGGATTCGATCTTGCATCCCAAAGTCTCAATAACCTCAGCATTGGGTGAGATCTATTTAGGAAGACATGCCGTGAGAGCTGCCTATGAGCGGATCTTCTATCAAATCAAAAATGAAAACTTCACCTACGGTGATATAAAATGGGTTTTCAAATCAAAGAGCATGGCCATATACCTTTTCAAATTTGAATGGGACGCTGATTTAAACAATGAGCACGTTCATCGGAAAGGTTTTGGCACTGCAGTTCTGGTGAATCACAAAGGCAATTGGGTGCTGCTCTCCAAGCAGTTTGCAAAATTGGAAGATTGATTCCACCGCCATCCTTATCTTTCCAAAAACCTATCCCAAATGATCATCTTTGGAACAACCGGATTAAAATCCACCCTGGCTACCGGAAATTTCTATTGCCCACAATGTAAGGGAGAAAGACCTTACAAACACAAGAAAGTAACTAAGTTCTTCACCTTGTACTTTATTCCATTAATTCCTCTGGGTAATGTAGGTGAGTTTGTTGAGTGTCAAAGTTGTAAGGGAACATTCGTAACAAGAGCGATCAATAACCAGGGAAGTGCTCCGCAACAAAAGAGCAACGATGATTTCATGGCCATCTATGAAAAGGCTATCAGACATTCTATGGTCATGATCATGCTGGCAGATGGAGTGATCGATGAAAATGAAAAAGTCCAGGTTCTTGAGATCATTAACAAGTATGGAAGAAATGATCTGACTATGAAAGGACTTGAAGATTATATCAAGCTCGTTCAGCTAGAAAACAAAGACGTTTCAACCTACTTAAAGGAAATTGAACCGCAGTTAAATAATCATGGAAAGGAGGTCATTATTAAATGTGCCTTCGCGGTTGCTCAGGCAGATGGGTACGTCGATGAATCCGAGCTTAGAATGATCACTCAAATGGGTAAAGCTCTGGATATGTCGGCAGCACATATCAAAGGAATTCATGCCGAGATATTTGAGGCAAGTGCTTAGAATCCAAACAGATTCTTAAGAAAGCCTTCATTTTCACCCTTATTCTTCAAAATCAACAGAGAAGGATTAATATCCTCAGTTACAATTGCTTCAGTACTCTGGCTCAGCAGGTCAGCATCTGTTG
This sequence comes from uncultured Chitinophagales bacterium, assembly GCA_963991145.1. Classification (GTDB taxonomy): domain Bacteria; phylum Bacteroidota; class Bacteroidia; order Chitinophagales; family JABDMM01; genus CAXDOZ01. Next base: position 3,722 of record CAXDOZ010000040.1, read on the forward strand.
TTGCTTTATTCTTTGAGGAAATAATTACCAGGTCTGGTTTCTGGATTTTAATTTTCTCCAGGATCCTTATTGATTCATTTTCTGTAATGCTAATTGATTCAACCATCTGGGTCCCGAAAGAAAGATCATAGTCTTCCAGAAATTCTGCTAATCCAATTTTAGCATACTCTTTAAGTTGATTGTTAACGTAGTTTGATTTTGAAGTGACCTTTTCAATTTCATCAATAGTATCAAACAACTGATTAAAGTACTTCGTCGAATCCCTGTAAACATGAAGGAAAGAAAAGTGGATTGATGGATCAATATCTGCTAGTACCTTTACTTCATCTACTACCTTTTCTGAAGAATCAGCCAGATCCAATACTGAAAGCACAGACTTTATAGCCTTCCCATTATTTCCAGAGAGAGTTAGAACGCTCACCGGTGATTTCCTTGTGATCTTTGATCTCAGGACTGCCTCCCGATCATTTTCAGAATGAGGAAGGATCAAAAGATCCGGTTTGCTGCTTCTGGCGATGGAAAGGGTTTTCTTTAATACATTTCCAATGATCACCTGCGAATTGACTTTCCACTCAGGGTGAAATGATTTCCTGACCATTTCCTCAATCACCTTTTCCATTTTAGCCTTATCGGGTTGTTGAATATCAGGGAAATCCGATAAGATAATTGAAGGAATATCTACAGGCTCTATCACAAAAAGGAGCTCAATAGACTTGGGTTTGAAAATGGAAAACAGACGATGTACTTGCTTTAATTCCTCTTCGATTGATTGACTATTCAATAGTACTAACCATGAGCCGTTCTCGATCATCTTAAAATGTTTGTGCGATAAAGAAATAAATTGGCAGACCCAGGGTAATATTTACAGGGAAGGTTACTGCCAGGGCCATTGGGATATACAAGCCTGGATTTGCATTTGGAACCGCAATTTTCATAGCGGCCGGAACTGCTATATAAGAAGCACTTGCCCCTAGAACTGCAAACATGAATCTGTCCCCTACAGCATCTACAACAAATCCGCTTAAAAGAGCGATCATACAGCCATTAATAAGGGCGACAACCACTGCGAATGAAGTGGTAAACCATCCTTCCTGCATAAAGGCTTTTAATCGTTTCCCACTTTCAATACCCATATCCAGAAGGAAGATTGCAAGAAAGCCTTTGAAAAGATCTGTGGTAAAGGGAGCCATGCCTTGAGCCTGCTCCTCGCTTGTTACAAAACCAATAAATAAGCTTCCCATAATTAAAAGGACGCTTCCATTGGTCAAAGCATGTTTTAAGATTCCTTTGAAGGAAGTATGTTCATGTTTGTTCAGATCCCTTGAGAAAATTCGAATGAGGATCACTCCTACAATAATTGCGGGGGCTTCCATAAAAGCCATTACCGCAACCATATGTCCACCAAATTTAACGCCTTGCATTTCAAGGAAGGCCACTGCAGTTACAAAGGTTACCGCACTAACCGAACCATATGCAGCGGCAATCGCCCCGGCATTTTCAACGCTTAGCTTTCTCTTCAAAATAAAAAAGGAATAAACCGGAATGGCTACCGCAAGGAAGACTCCAAACATAACTGAGGCAAAAACTGAGGAGGATATAGTACTATGGGCTAATTCTTGTCCCCCTTTAAAACCAATTGCAAAAAGTAGGTAGAGGGAAATAAACTTTGCCGAGTTCTTGGGAATTTCCAGATCGCTCTTGAATTGAACGGAAATGATTCCTAAAATAAAAAATAAGAGCGCTGGATTTGTAAGGTTCGCAGATAGAAGCTCTATGTTCATTTATTTCGATTTGCGGGCAAAGATGAACTGAAACAATCATATATTTTTATTTATCTTTATAATGATTTACATAAATAGTGTTTATGAATTACACGCTGAACCAGCTGAATATCTACGCAACAGTATCACGGCTAGGGAGTATCACAAAAGCAGCGGAAGAGCTAAATCTCACACAACCAGCAGTTTCCATCCAGCTCAAAAACTTTCAGGATCAGTTTGACATTCCACTCACTGAGGTGGTAGGAAGGAAGCTGTTTATCACTGATTTTGGAGAAGAGATCGCTGTGATCTCAGAGAAAATACTCGAAGATGTAAAGGATATCGACTACCGGGCCTCCCTTTATCGAGGAGAAGTGGCAGGAACACTCACACTTTCCATAGTATCTACAGGAAAATACATCATGCCATACTTCCTGACCGAATTCCTCAAGGAAAACCCAAAGGTTGAGCTTCGCATGGATGTAACCAATAAAGCTGCTGTTGTTAGAAGTCTGGAGGAGAATCAGGTAGACTTTTCACTTGTTTCTCTATTGCCTGAACGTTTAAAACTGAACTCCCTCCCATTAATGCAGAATAAACTATTCCTTGTCAGAAGTCCATTACTCAGGTTAAGAGAAGGGAGTAGCAAGAAGAAGAAGAGCTTTCTTGAGGATGTGGACCTGGTCTTTAGAGAGCAGGGCTCAGGTACCAGGCAAACGGTCGAGAAATTCATTCAACAGAATAATCTCAAAGTTCATCAGAAGTTGAAACTCACTTCAAATGAGGCTGTAAAACAAGCTGTTATTGCAGGTTTGGGTTATGCAGTGATGCCATTGATCGGGATAAAGAATGAGCTGAAACAGGGAGATCTTGAAATCGTCAATATTTCTGGTCTGCCTGTAGCATCCCAATGGCAATTGATCTGGTTGCAGGGAAAGAAACTAAGCCCAGCTGCCTCTGCTTACCTGAAATATCTGGAATCAAACTATCAGGACATTGTTCATGAACAGTTCAGCTGGTATGAGAGCTACTAGGGATGAGTTTTATCATTATTGAGCATTAATGGATATTGGCTATTTTAATTGAAAAGCCAAAGCAATCCTTTCCGAAATCACACATATCAGACCCCGATTTAAGTTCACAGTAAATAATACTGCCGAGGATTTAATGAAGCGATTTGAGCATCGTTTTTCTCAGGTTCCGGAAAACTTAAAAGGGAAGATCATAGACAATCATTTCACCCTCGACATAATCGGGCCGGAGGCCCACTTTTGGTCACCCCATCTGGGTTTCAGAATAGAGGAGGATGAAGAGGATAAGTCGAAAGCTGTAATTTCTGGCTTGATAGGTCCAAAGCCATCAGTATGGACCATGTTCATGTTCTTTTATTTTGCAATAGGAGTCCTGGGTTTTTTCCTTTCTGCATTTGCCTATTCAAAGATCACTTTAGGTGAAAAATCAGCTTTGATCTGGGCATTCCCGGTATCTATCGTTTTCATGCTTTCAGCCTATTTAACAAGTAAGTTTGGAGAACGCCTTGGCAAAGAGCAAATCGAGGAAATGAAAACTTTCCTAAATCCAACCTTAGACGATGACTACTCTTACGGGAAGTAAAATTTCCCTCACTTCAATCCGCGAAGCGGATACACAAGATCTTTATGCTGCCTTCTTAGAAATAGACGAAGAAGGGAGATTTATGACTGGCACAAAACAAAAAGTAGAGCTAGAGAAAGTACGTTCATTCGCAAAAAGAGTAGAGAAAACTGATAGTGGAAAGTACTTCTGTATAAGGGAGAATGAGAAAGATAGGGTTATTGGAGAACTCGCAATTACCGACATAGATGAATCAAATAAGATGGCCAATTTTAGATTCAGCATTTACAACCAATCAAATAGAGACCAGGGGCTAGGATCTGAAGCTTTGGATCTCGGTATCGGGTTTGCTTTTGATGTTTTAAAGCTCAACAGGCTTGAACTTACTGTGTATGAGCATAATCCCAGAGCTCTGCACATGTACAAAAAGCGAGGATTTCATAATGAGGGCCTAATGCGTGAAATCCTTTACTACAATGGAGTTTTTCATAGCGGCTTTATAATGAGCATGTTAAAGAGTGAGTACGATAGATTGAAAGAAGAATAAAATCACTAGTAACTGTACTAGATATTCTATCACAATTTCTATTTTCAAAAGATATGGATGTTCGAATTAAGAAAATTGTAAAAGACAAGTTAGAGTTGATCGATACTCCACTTGATCAATTTTCATCTTCTCCTGACGAAAATTACTGGATTGAAATAAAAACTGATGACCGAAGTCCCTTATTAAGCTTTTTTGAGAAAGCAGAATTAGAACCGCAATTGATCAATCAGATCTACGAACCAAAATTCAATTCACGAGCTTCAATTTACCAGAAAGCTATTGTGCTCAACCTTCCAGTCCCTCACTCTAAAGAAGATATGAGCACGGATTTTCTAACAATCTTATCCTCCAGCAATATTTTGATCACTATTATCCCAAAGGATAATGAATCTCTTACCGGTTTAGATGAAGAGATCAAACAGAATCCATTCGCAGTTGATTTTGATCTCTTTTATATAGTCTATCTCTTAGCAAACAGAGTGCTCCAAAATGGAATGTCAATTGCCACCAGAAATCGAAAACTAATACTACGTTACCAAAATGAAATTGAAGAAAAAGCGGATAAAGAATTTCAAAATAAAATCCTTGAATTAAAAAAGGGAATTGGGCAAATATCAGATATCGTAGAGGACCAATACTACATTATGGCATTTATGCCAAAATATCATTGGAATGCAGAGATTAAAACTGAAATCATCTCGAATGAAATGAAAAATGTTCTTAGCGGTTATGAATACTTGGAGAAGAGATTTGAAAGACAGGAAGACAAGCTAGAAATACTGTATAATCAATACCAGGTAATGCTTCAGGAAAAAGTCAATAAAAGGCTGAATACTCTTACAATCGTGAATGCGATCTTTGTTCCACTTACTTTGATTTCAGGGATCTATGGAATGAACTTCCTAAATATGCCCGAATTAGACAACACCAATGCATACTTTGTGGTATTAGGGGTAATGGCTTTTATAGTTATAGTTGAACTTCTATTCTTCTGGAAGAATGGCTGGTTTGATTGATTGAATTATCTAATTCTTACCGCGCAAACCCGAATAGGATAACTGATAGAACCTATTCATAACATGAACATGAGGAAAAGTAACTGCTGCAATCAAAATCAGACTGACATAAGCATATGAGTAATCGATGATTCCGAATTTGATCAGTCCGAAACAAAATATAAATCCAAAAACTGATAAGGCAGTAAAGGGAATGAGCATTAGCACGAAGTGCTTAAAAGATCTTACAACATTCTTTTCTATTAGGAAATGATACTCTTCCTTCAGCACTCTCATTGAGTGAAGAATTACAAAGAACATGGTAAATCCAATCAAAAAAGGAAAGACGTAAAAGCTGACCTGTACAAGAAAAATAACAAAGAACTCAATTAGCAAATTCTCTCTTTTCAATTGGCCAAGACTAAACTTTAAAACAAGTAAAATTATAGTCAATGCAGTGGAAGAGATAAAAACACCTTGCTGGAATCCTACAGAATTGATTGCTGCAAATGGTTCAAAATCTTTTACTCCAGCAGTTAACTCAACTACTTCGTTCAGATTAAAATATACCAGTCCAGACAGGATAGAAACTCCCCAGGATCCATATAGAAGGCTCTCTAAAAGATTGCTCTTTCCGAAATAATGTAGAAACTGGGATTGCCCAAAATGATAGGCTGACATTAAAAGGAAAAAAACATAGGCTGCCAATGGAAAAACCAACCAGACAGCAATATACGCACATGCTGAGGCTACATAGGTGGCAATGAATTTAGCATTGCTAACCTGCTTACCTCTTCTGTATAGACCATTATCGTTTGCACCATGAGGAATTCCTACTAAAAAAATGAGCCCTAGACAGATACTTAACTGAATAGAGGCAGGAATTTCAATTCCTAATGCAAAGAATGATAGCAAAAGGAAGAAGGTCGATATGTATACAAAGATCGAGTGCGTCATTAAGCTAAAAAAAAGGGTCGCAACTTATGTTACGACCCTTGAAATAAATTATGCTGTTGCAGTTTCTCCTCCGCCTTTGCTAGAAGAGATTGCAATATTATAAACTACTAAACCGAAACCGATTTTGTTGATAGCGTCAGCAATGTTGTAGAATAGATCTACATTTTCTGATCCCCAACCAAAAGCGATGTTCAACCAACCGCCTGGCATACACATGTAACCAATTGGATAGATTGCCCAACCTACAAGAACAAACCACGCAAGGATTTTAACACCTTGAATAACTGTTGGATTGTCGCTCTTAGCAGCTAATTGAGCTACTTCACCCATCCATGCAGTGTATAGAATGTAAATGTAACCTAGAGTAGAAAGAACACCATAGATCACTGAGTGAGTAGTATCTCCACCTGGAGGATTAAATGCCTCTCCAATGTAACCGAATACCAACATCCAAACAGAAGCGATAATTAGTTTCCACAGAAGAGATGCTTTAGCACCTGCAGCTTTGGTTAATAAATAAAACTCAATACACATCAATGGAACTGTTAGTGTCCAGTCGATGTATCTTAAAGCAGTTGGATTTTCCCCAGTAGCAAGGTAATAATCACGCATGTAGTAGTAGTGAACTGCTGCAATGAATGTGATCAAACCAGAAACTAAAAGAGATAATTTCCATTTTCCATCTACTCTTCCTCTTTCAAAGAAGAAGAAAACTGAGGCGGCCATCATAGCCATATATCCCGTGAAAAATGTAAACGCGATGGGATCGTCTACAGGAATATTTAATGCACTTAGTAATTCCATTTTAACAAAATTTATGATTGAAGAAATGTGCATGGAGAACATGAGTATTTCGATGTTGTTGAGTTTTCATTGAGAAAAGTTTAACAAAACCGATTTTTTAAATTGGAATAATTCTAAATAAGCTACAAACTGAGAATGAGCAATATGGCTAAGCAATAGTGATATCAATACTTTGATTCAATATTTGAATTATTCAAAAATGGTTTCAAAAAAGTTTCATTTCTTTCAATTTGTCCGCCCCATTACATTTTGATTTTTGTTTTAGATCTTTTCAATTCGAACATAACTCTGCGACTTTGTTTAAGTAGGGAATTCTAAAGTTCCCAAACCCTCCACAATTTGTTCTCATGCCTTGAATAACTCGCAAGGCGGCTAGAATTACTGAAATCAGCGCTCGAGCATTCTGCAAAACGTCATCTGTTTAGACTTTTCGTCGAAAAAGCTGCTTTTAGCTAAACCATATCAAAACTCTCAGGTTAGAGTGCTTTATCATATAAAAGCCTAGTCATGTTCAGAATCATTCTACTTTTTGCTGCTATGATGGTAGCGTCTTTCGGTTTCTCTCAATCAACCTTTGTTATTCCTGGTAACTCATCGATAGAGATCGATATTCCCAATTATGAACTCTATGGTGCAATGATCAAGAACAAGTCGGTGAATGAACTCGGAGTGTCGGTGGTCAATAAGGAGTCCAATGAGAAAGTGAAAGGATTTGGACTAAATGCCAAAGCAAAAGATATCATATCAGTAGCGGGTCCGAATAAGCTGGTGCTTAGCAATACCTCTTCTTCCCCTATTAAAGTAAAAGTGGGATTTAAAGAGCAAGATCCTGAGAAATTCGTTCGTGCACCCGGAAATTATGTAAGCTTCACCCTTCAGAATAAGTCGAATAGCAGTATCCCATTGATCATTCCAAATGTGATGAACCCCAACCTGTCTCCAAACTCTAAAAGTGGAGTTGACCTTGAGATCGGTCAGGAAATTTACTTTAAGAATGGATCAAAGAAGTATACTCTTCTCGTAGTGGATGAAAGCCTGAAAGACGGTGATATTGTTATAGTTAATGAACTCATCCAACAGAGAATAGAAGAGTTGGGACTAGAGTAAAGAAATATATGCGGAGAAAGGGGGGATAGATCATATCTATCCCCTTTTTTTGCTCTATAAGAAAGCATTAAGCATTACCAGGCATGAGTTTTGGCATTGTTTCGGAAATCCATTTTCCATTAACTTTGGTTAACCCAAAATCCAGATAATGCGAATTGCCCTATTCCTGCTGATTTCCATTATGATCAATCCTGCCGTAGGCAGTAGCCAGGATCTAAACCTTAGAGATATAGTCTATAAGGCTGAAAACCGGCTAAGAGGAGAAAGTTCTGTTGCTGAAGCCAAGATCACAATTGTGCGTCCTAAGTACACTCGTGACATGACCTTGAAAACCTGGTCAAAAACGGAGGACTACAATATTATGTATATCACCTCACCGGCCAGAGATCTTGGAACGGTTTATCTCAAGAGGGAGAAAGAGATCTGGTACTATCTGCCATCCATTGAGCGAAACATTAAAATGCCTCCATCCATGATGAATCAAAGTTGGATGGGAACAGATATGAGTAATGATGACCTCGTCAAGAAAACCTCTTTAGCCGATGACTTCAGCCATGAATTAGTGGGCGAGGAAACCTTAGAAGGAGTTGATTGTCATCATATTAGGTTAATCCCAAATGAAGATGCGGATGTGGTTTGGGGTAAAGTAGAAATTTGGGTCGATAAAGAGCTTTTCAATGTGATGCGCCAGCAGCAATTTGACGAGGACATGGAATTGGTAAACACAATGAATGCATTTGATGTGAAAGAGATGGGTGGAGAAACCTTACCTACAAGGTTGGAAATTGTTCCTGCTGACAAACCAAATCAAAAAACTGTGATGACCTATACAAGCCTCCAGTTTGATATTGAGATCGAGGATGCATTTTTCACCACTCAGAATATGACCGTAATCCAACCTTAAGATTTGATCATCCTATTCAAACTAGCCTGGAGAAACATTTGGCGCAATAAGCGCAGGGCAATCATTACGATGTCCTCAATTGCCGTTTCCCTTGTTCTGGTGATCTTTCTGATGCAAATGCAAAAGTGGATGTGGCTCCATCAGATCGATACCGGAATTGCCGGTTATGTTGGATATATACAAATTACCGATACCGGCTTTGTCGATGAAGCCTCTCTTGATAATTCTATTTCACTCGATCAGGTAGATATAGAAGCCTTAAATCAAATCGAAGGCGTAAGAGGTGTTTACCCTAGAATTCAATCGGCAGCATTAGCCTCAATTGGCATCAAATCAAAGTTTGCAGGGGTTATGGGATTTCATCCCGATTTAGACAATGAGGAATTAAAACTCCCTCAAAAGCTCAAGGAGGGAGAATTGTTGGTTGAGGGAGATCGCGATATCCTGATCACAGAGAACATGGCTCAGTACTACAAGGTGGGCTTAAACGATACCCTCATCCTATATGGAATGGGCTACCAGGGTTTTACTGCAGCTGGGCTTTACAGAATTAAAGGGATCATCAATATCCCTGCCGGTGAGCTATCAAATATGGTATACATGTCCATGGAAGAAGCAGCTTACCTCTTTGCAGCTTATGATCGGGTGACCGCTGTTCTGGTCAATATTGAAGAGAATGCAGATCTATATGAGATTCATGGCAAAGTAAAGAATGTAGTTACGGATTCTTCATTGATCGTAAGGAACTGGGAAGAGGTATTGCCAGAAATAAAAGAGGGACTAGAGGTGGACAACCTGTCAAACCAATTGATCTACGGAATCCTGTTAGTTATTGTTTGCTTTGGAATTTTCGGCACCATTGTGATGATGTACAATGAGCGGATCTTTGAGTTTGGGATTTTAATCTCAATTGGAATGCCAAAGTGGAAGGTTCTTCTAACCACTTTGACAGAGATCTACTGGCTTTCCATTTTGGGAATCTTAGTTTCCTGGATCATTGTTACCCCTATCCTATTGTATTTCAATTTAAATCCTATTCCACTTTCAGGTGACATGTATGAAACCATGGTAAGCTATGGAATGGAGCCAATCATTTCTACTGGTTTGTATCTCGATGTATATCTTACTGCATCTCTTTTTATTTTGATTTTCACAATTGTGATCTCACTTTACGTAGTTTTTAAATTACTTAAACTCGATCCCTTAGATGCCATGAGAACGAAATAAGATGAAGAGTCTGATCACCATAGCATGGCGTAACTGCTGGAGAAACCCTACTCGTTCAATGATCGTGATCTTCTCGATCATCGTTGGCCTGTGGGCTTCGCTATTCATGATGGGTTTCATGGAAGGATTAACACAGGATCGTAAGACTAAGGGAATTGATTCTTTCTTCAGCCATATTCAAATTGAATCAGAGAGTTTTAATTACGATCAGGATGTAATTAATTCTATTCCAGATTTATCAGAAGTAAGAAAGGTCTTAGACCAAGATCCAAAGATTGAAAGCTATACAGAGAGATTCATTACAGAATCTCTATTGATGACTGCAAGAGAGCAAAGAGGTGCTCAGTTGATCGCAGTAGATGCAGAACAGGAACTCGCAACACTGGAGTTGGGGCACAAGCTGGTTGAGGGAGAATTTTTTGGAGACGCCTATACCCGCCCGATTCTTATTGGGGAGAAAATGAGCGAAGAATTAAAAGTTGGGATAGGGGCAAAGATCGTCTTAACATTTACCAATATCGACTCCATTCAGGTTGCTGAGAATTTTAAGGTCTCGGGAATCTATAAGTCGGGAAATTCCGGATACGATGCCTATCATGTGTTTGTCCCCAGAGAGATCATTTACGATCTGACCGGAAAAGAGATCGTGCATAGAATACTCGTAAAAACTAATGTACCGGAGGAATTAGAAACATATAAAGTAGACATTCTAGGAAAAGAACTTGGGCATGTGAATGGCATCGTTGTATTAAGTTGGCGGGATTCTTCTCCGGAGTTAGCTATGGCTGATAGTGTATTCGAACAGTACATCTACATCATGATGGCCATCATTGTGATTGCACTTTTATTTGGAATCATTAACACCATCACGATGTCGATCCTCGAGCGCAAGCGAGAGATTGGAGTTCTTTTAGCAGTGGGCATGAATAGAAGGAAAATTCGATTAATGATCGCTTTGGAATCCCTGATCTATGGATTGATCGGAGGTCCGGTGGGAATCATTCTTGGGCTGATCACCATCATTTACTTTGGAAACAATGGATTAGACATGAGCGCTTATGCCAGCGGATTTGAAGCATATGGCCTTAGCTCGGTAATTTATTTCAGTTTGGAATCGAAGTTTTATATCGCTTTTGGAGTACTCATTCTTTCAGCCTCGTTCCTCGGCGGATTATATCCCGCAAGAATTGCAACGAGTTTAGATCCAATTGAGGCTATAAGATCAATTTAAAATCAGCTTATGAGCACGGTAATTGAGACAAAGAATCTATTCAAAACTTTCGGAGAGGGTGAATTAGCTGTACATGCTGTTAGCGATGTTAATTTAGAGATTCAAGAAGGAGAGTTTACTGCTTTAATTGGGCCTTCAGGCTCAGGTAAGACTACACTGCTCAATATGATTGGAGGCTTGAGTGAACCTAGCTCTGGTAGTGTTATAGTAAATGGAACTGATATTTCAGGAATGGCACAAGCGGAGTTAACTGATTTTAGGTTGAGGAATATTGGCTTTGTTTTCCAGGCTTATAATTTGATTCCGGTATTGTCTGCTTATGAAAATGCCGAATTCATCATGCTTCTTCAGGGTGTACCGGCAGCAGAAAGAAAAGAAAGAGTCTTTCATTTACTCGACGAAGTTGGACTAAAAGGAAAGGAAGGGAATAAACCCGGTGAGCTCTCTGGTGGCCAGCAGCAAAGGGTTGCTGTAGTTAGAGCACTAGCTGCTAAGCCTTCATATATTCTTGCCGATGAACCCACAGCCAACCTGGATAGTAAATCTACGGGAGATCTATTGGACCTGATGTATCAATTAAATCAGGAAGAGAATATGACTTTTCTGTTTGCCACCCATGATCAACGCGTAATTGACAGAGCAAAAAGAGTTGTCTACCTCGAGGATGGTAAGATAATTTCAGATGAGACTGCCTAGCATCATATTTATTTTAATTCTCGGACTTAATTTTTCGAGTTTTTGCCAGGAAGTCGATTCGGTTTCTATTCCAGACCCTATTATTGAAAAGGAGAAAGAAAAGACAAAATTTGATTTCCGTGGTTATCTTAAATTTATGCAGACTCTTGCATGGTCAGGCCTTGATACAAACGGATTACAGGTAGATAATCTAATTCACAATCGATTGAATTTTGGAATTCGGTTTCCAAAGAATATGACCTTGATCGCCCAGGCGAGAAACAGGATCTTCTATGGAGCCTCAGTTGGGTCTATTCCCGATTATGGAGTTCAGGTAAATGACTATGATGGGATCATGCCTCTTGAGTGGATACTGGTTGAGAATAAATCTGTGGTCATGAGTGTGATCATTGATCGATTATACTTTGATTACACGCACAAAAAATTTCAATTTAGAATAGGTAGACAAAGAATAAACTGGGGGATCAACACGACCTGGAATCCTAATGATCTCTTTAACAGCTATAACATTTACGACTTCGATTATGAAGAGAGGCAGGGCTCAGATGCTGTGAGAATTAAGTACTTCCCGAATTACTTATCATCCATTGATGTGGCTTACAAGTTCACTGATAGTTTCAAAAATGATGTAGGTGCCATAATGTATTCATTTAATAAGGCCTCTTATGACTTTCAGTTTCTGGCAGGAAAGTTTCAGGAACGTTTAGCTCTTGGATTTGGCTGGGCCGGGAGTATCAAACTAGTAGGGTTTAAAGGCGAGGCTACCTACTTCCAGGGCTTTGGTATGAATCAGGTTTCCAATTTAAGTGCCTCTTTCACTCTTGATTATTCCTGGCCAAGCGGATTGTATATCATGGGGACCTACCTGTTTAACTCTACTGGTTCGGGAAAACCTATCAACCCATTTATTGAGGTTGTTCAGGTTCCAAATGCAGAAAATCTAATGCCTGCCAAGCACAATGTAATGGCCAATACCAGCTACATGTTCAACCCTATTTTCTCAGGGAATTTTGGAGTCATTTACAGCTTCCAGATCAATAGTCTTACTCTTTTCCCAGTACTTACGATTAGTATCAAATCCAACTTTGATCTTGATATAGTTGGTCAGTTTTTCTTCCAGGAAATACCTCAGGACAAGTTCAAGAGCCTTGGGAATGGTGTGTTTGGTAGAATTAAGTGGAGCTTTTAAGACATTTCTGCTAAACAGCTCGATCAAGACAATTCTCCTAACCTGCAGTTAATGAATTCCTTGTGGCTTTTTATTAGATTAAAGTTTCACTTATAAAATCTGATTATGAAAAAGTTGCTAATTGTACTTGTAGTAATTGGACTTTGGTCCTGTAGTAAAAATGGAATCGAACCAAATCAGGTTCCAGATGCTGTGATGAGTTCTTTTAAGTCTGAATACCCCACTGCCTCCAATGAGAAATGGAGTAAGGGAGACACTAAAGAGGATTACGAAGTTGAGTTTGATTTCGAAGGAAAGAAGTGGGAAGTCGAATACGATAAGAAGGGAGATTGGAAAGAGAAGGAATACGAAATCAAATTCGAAGATTTACCACAAGCAGCTAAAGACTATATCTCCTTAAATTACTCCGGAGCAGATATTGAGGAAACTGAAAAGGTTTGGACCAAGGAAGAAACTTATTACGAGGTAGAATTTGATTTAGAGTATAAGGAGTACGAAGTATATTTTGACTCGGAAGGTAACTTCATAAAGGAAGAGGTCGAGGAAAGTCATGATTGTGGAAATGGAGATTGCGGAGACGATGATGATGACGATGATGGGCTTGAAGGCTAATCAATAATTTCAGAAATTTTGAAGGTCCGGTTCGCCGGGCCTTTTTTCTATAGCTTCATATCATTATGAAAATAGATCCATCAAATCCCTGGCATAAAGTAAGTCCTGGAGAGAATGTACCGGACATTGTAAATGGAATTGTAGAGATTCCAAAGAATACCAGAGCAAAGTACGAGCTTGATAAAGAGTCAGGATTACTGCTAATGGACAGGGTCATTTACTCCTCCATGTATTATCCTGCTAATTATGGCTTTATCCCTCAAACCTATTGTGATGATAAGGATCCATTGGATATTCTGGTCTTATCTCAGATCACCATCGTACCAATGTGCATCGTCTCAGCAAAAGTCATTGGAGTTATGCGAATGCTGGATGGAGGAGAGCTAGATGATAAGATCATAGCAGTAGCGGAAAATGATATGAGTGTGAATCACATGAATGATATCTCAGATCTGCCTGAACACTTTTTCCGCGAGCTTAGAAACTTCTTCGAGGACTACAAGAAATTAGAGAATAAGACCGTGGAGGTCGAGGATTTTCAAAATGCTGAAACTGCAAAAGAGATCATTCGCAAAAGCATCACAGACTATAAGGAGCTTACTAATTAATCCTTACGGAATTTGAATTGCGAATTTCCAGATTCTCTTTTCAGCTCAACGATATACATTCCTGATGGAAGGTTTGAGACATCAATAGATGTTACTGACTTTTCATTATCCAATTCACCCACTTTCATTATGGCACCAGTACTTGAGTACACAGCAAATTCAATTAGCCCTGTGACTGCCCGTTCAAACTGAATATTCAAGAAGGAGCTGGTTGGATTAGGGAACACTTCAAAATCAGGCAACCCTTCATTACAATTCAATTCAATGATATTGAATGTTTCAAATGCTCCATCAAAATCAACCTGACGCAATCTGTAGAATCCAGATAAAGCAGGAGTGCTTGTTTCATAAGAAACAGTCTCTGTACTGTTACCAGCAGCACTGATAGTTTTTACAGGCTCCCAGCTCTGCAGATCCTCTGACCACTGAATTTCGAAGAAGTCAGCATTTACTTCTGTTGCTGTAGCCCATTTGAAAGTAGAATGATCGCTATAACAACTTCCGTCGAAATAGATCAGCTCAACGGGAAGTGGAGCAGAGGGATCAACATTACTAAACACTATAGTTTCGCTGAAAGTGAGGCTACCTTCAAGACCATCTGTCGCGTTCAGAGAAGACCCATTACAAGCATTTGTTGATCCAGTAGTAATACCCGCAACACCTTCACTTGTATCAATTCCAACATTACCAGGAAGACTTGGAGCAGAAACATAAATCTCTCCACCACTTCCGCCGCCACCTGGTCCATAACAACGGTTTCCAATATTTAAGGCATCTCCACCATCACCTCCAAATGCTCAAATGTTTAAGGTAGAAGAACCAAAAGAGCTTGTACTAATAATAATAGTTCCTCCGGCGCCGCCGCCACCGCCGCCATCATTCTCACTTTCAAAACCATTTTGACCTCTAGATACAATTGCTCCTCCGTTGCCCTCAATTGAGCCAGCTATGATTATAATTATTCCTCCGCCGGAACCACCGTCGCCTCTACTGCCGGCTTGAGCATTATTCTTGTGGCCTGAACCACCTC
>CAXDOZ010000041.1:0-18630 GCA_963991145.1 uncultured Chitinophagales bacterium
AATGATCAGGATCCAGAGAACAACATTGACAGCAGTTCTGTCGCGATAGTTTCCAATCCACCAAATGGTATGGTAACGGTCGATCCAGTTACTGGTGTGGTGACTTACACGCCTAACCTGAACTACTTTGGACCTGACAGCTTTGTCTACGTAGTATGCGATACTGGAATCCCAGTTTATTGCGATACAGCTACTGTTTACATCAATGTTACTTCTGTCAACGATCTTGTATTTGCCAATGATGACTTCGATACGATTCTAACAGACTCTTCAGCAGTAGTAATTGTACTGGCAAATGATACTGATGTAGATAATAATATTGATCCAACAAGTGTGACTGTGATCGGTGGACCTAATAATGGTGTAGCCACTGTGAATCCAGTGAACGGAGTTCTTACTTATCAACCTGATACAGGATGGAGTGGAACAGATACAATCGTGTATGCAGTATGCGATAGCGGAATGCCAATCTACTGTGATACTGCACTAGTGATCATTACTGTAATTGATCCATGTATCGACTTTGCTGTAACAGCAAATAAGGTAGATATCTCATGTTTCAATGCGAGCGATGGATCTCTAGGAGTGATTGCTTCAGGTGGAGACGGAATCTACTCTTATCAGTGGTCTGATAACTTCGGTGGCGGTGCCATTAACACCGGACTTCCTCCGGGAGCTATTAGTGTAACTGTTACAGACAGCTACGGATGTAGAATTGTTATTGACGAGGTTATCAATGAGCCTGCTCAATTGGTAGTAAACATTGCCGGGGTTAATCCTGGATTTGTTGGAGGAACCGGTTCTGCTTCTGCAAACCCAACTGGTGGAACAGCTCCATATACTTACTTCTGGAGTAATGGTTCATCAAATCAGGCAATCACGAATCTTCCATCAAATGCCATCTATTGTGTTACAGTAACAGATGCAAATGGATGTCAGTCAAGTGAGTGTGTAGTGATCTCAGATCCTCCTTGTCCACTTGATGATACGCTGACAAGTACACCAGTTTCCTGCTTCGGAGGAATGGACGGTACGGCTACTGCTACGGCAATCTTCCCAACTGGTCCGGTTTCTTACCAGTGGAATGATGGACAGACTACAAGAACTGCTATTGCACTTGACGCGGGTGTTTACACAGTAACTATTACTGACTCAATCGGATGTACTACATCAGGAGCTGTTGTGGTTGTTCAACCTACACCTGTTGTAGCAATCGCTGTTGGAACGGATGAAACATCATTCAACGGAAATGATGGAACAGCAGCTGCTATCCCATCAGGCGGAACGCCTCCATATACTTTTGCATGGTCGAATGGAGCTACTTCAGATAGCTTGACAGGTCTTGCTCCAGGTACATATTGTGTTACCGTAATTGATTCAAATGGATGTATGGATGATGCCTGTATTACAATCCAGGCGGTGTCTTGTAACCTATCTGTTTCAATCATCAGAACGAATCCTTCATGTAATGGATTCAACAATGGTGCTGGAATTGCAATCGCTCAGAATGGTACTGGAGCATTGACATACAACTGGTCAAACGGAGATACAACTGCTACGATCTCCGGACTAAGCTCAGGAAATTATACTCTGACAGTTTCCGATCAGCTAGGATGTACTGCTGTATCGAGTATGACTATAACTGACCCACCATTATTAAGTATTGGTCTTGTACCTACAAATATTACCTGTTTCGGATTTGGAAACGGATCAATTGACCTTACCGTAGTTGGCGGAACTCAGCCATACAACTTCAATTGGTCAACCGGATTTAATGTAGAGGATCAGAATAATCTACTAGCAGGATCTTATTCTGTGACAGTTACAGATAATAATGGATGTGTTAGAATTGACACTGTCGATATCCTTGAGCCCGCACTATTGGTAGTTGACTCGATCATTGGAAACAATACTACTACCCTAGGTGGAAGTGATGGTTCTGCTACGGTTTATGTTAGCGGAGGAAGACCTGGTTACAGTTATCTATGGAGTAATGGAAACACTACCCCGATTGCAACCAGTCTGAGTGCAGGTACTTACTGTGTGACAGTCACAGACCTTAATGGATGTACCGTTTCAAGCTGTGTCCTAATTGAGGATCCAAGCTGTGATAGCTTAGCAGTAACTACTGGAATTGCACAGATCATTTCTTGTAATGGAGCAAATGATGGAGCTGTATTTGCAAATGCTACAGGTGGAGTTGCACCATATACATACTCATGGAGTAGTGGAGCATTTGGAGACACGATCAATAATCTTGCTCCAAACCTTTATAGTGTGACTGTAACTGATTTTGCTGGTTGTACAATTACAGGTTCAATAAGTATCTCCGAACCACCAGTTCTATCAACTACAATTAGTCCGAGTGACGCATCATGTAATAATACCAATGACGGTTCGGCTACTGCTAACCCATTAGGAGGTACTGCCCCATATAGCTATTTGTGGTCAAATGGTGATACTAACCAGACTGCAGACAGCCTTATGGTTGGTTCTTACCAGCTTACTGTAACAGATGTTAATGGATGTCAGGCATTTGCTTCAACTACCATTAACTCAATCAATAACCTTGTACTTACCGGTCCATTCATTGGTCCAGGTGTAGCATGTGAGAATACAACAGTATCCTACTTCATTACACCTCCGGCACAGCCTTATGATTCTCTTATCTGGACTGTACCTGCAGGATCTCAAGTGATAAGTGGACAGGGAACAAATAGTATTATCGTTCAGGTTGGTCCAAACAGCGGTTCAGTTTGTGTAACTGCTTACGATCTCTGTGGACCAATTGCACCAGTTTGTCAACCATTAATTGTCAACCCAGCACCGGTAATTACATTTAGTGGAGATGACACCATTTGCCTTGGTGAATCAGCGAACCTGTTTGTATCAGCTATTGGTCCAAACTACTCTTACAACTGGAGCCCACCATTTACTTTGAGCTGCTTCAATTGTCAGAATCCTGTTGCTACGCCAGCAGTGACAACCAAATACTATGTTGTTGTAACCAATACAAGTACAGGATGTCAAACCTTCGATTCATTGACTGTAGTTGTGAATCAACCACCAACAGCATTTGGTGACTCAGCTAGAATGAATGAGGATACTTCAGGAGTTACAATCGCTGTAACAGCAAATGATACCGATCCGGAAGGAGATAGTCTTACTGCACATATTGTGACTCAGGGATCTAATGGTACTGCCATTGTGAATCCTGATCAATCGATCACTTACATTCCAGATCTGAACTTCAATGGAATCGATACAGTGGTTTACGCTGCATGCAATGCAATTTGTCCGGATCTATGTGATACTGCATTATTGATCCTAACTGTAGATCCGATCAACGATCAGATCATTGCGGTGAATGACACTGTAAGCACACTTGAGGATTCTCTATTGAATATCCCGGTTCTTGGAAATGATATTGACGTTGACAATAACATCGATACGAGCAGTGTAGCTATTGTTAACAATCCATCGAATGGTGTGGTGACAGTTCTTCCAAATGGAACAATTAACTATCAGCCAGATACCAACTTCAATGGTCAGGATAGCTTTGTCTATGTAGTCTGTGACACAGGAATACCAGTTTATTGTGATACTGCTGTTGTCTACATTAATGTAATCCCAGTTAATGATCCGCCTGTGGCGAATAAGGATACAGCTGTTACACTGGAGGATAGCTCAATTTCGATACCGATCCTTGTAAATGACTTCGATGTCGATAACAATATCGATACCCTGAACGGATTGTCTGTATTTGTTGGAGCTCCAAACGGAACGGTTAATTACGATCCATTAACAGCAACATTCAGATACACTCCGAATGCCAACTTCAATGGTGTCGACAGCTTTATTTATGTCCTTTGTGATACTGGTATTCCGGTATTCTGTGACACAGCTGTTGTATGCATTAATGTGATTCCGGTTAATGATCCTCCATTCGTACCGAATGTTCAGGATACAACATTTGAAGACAGCGCAATTACAATTTGTCCTCCTGCATTTGACGTCGACGTTCCTGGTGATTCACTAGTAATCAGCATTTGTGGTAATCCTTCAAACGGAGTTGTAACGCTTGTTGGTGATAGCTGCTTCACTTATCAGCCAGATACCAACTTCAATGGAATTGATACACTATGTGTGACATTCTGTGATACCTCTGGAGCTTGTGACTCTGCTCAGGTAGTGATTGTTGTTCTTCCGGTGAATGATCCTCCGGTGGCGAATAATGATAGCGTAACTGTTCTTGAGGATAGTTCCGTTGCTATTCCTGTCCTTGTGAATGACTTCGATATTGATAACAACATCGACACCTTAGGAGGTGTAGGTGCAATTAGCGGTCCATTCCATGGAACGGTGAATTACAACCAGCTGACTGGAATATTCACTTATACTCCGGATACCAACTTCAATGGTCAGGATAGCTTTGTATATGTGCTTTGTGATACGGGAATTCCAGTCTACTGTGATACGGCAATAGTCTTCATTACGGTAATTCCTGTCAACGATACTCCGGTTGCCGGAAATGTAATTGACACAACTTTAGAGGATAGCGCAATTGTAATTTGTCCTCCTGTTTATGATCCTGATGTACCAGGCGACTCATTAACTCTAAGTCTATGTGGCGGACCTTCAAACGGTATTGTTGTTCTTAATGGCGACTCATGTCTGACTTATCAGCCGGATACGAACTTCAATGGAAATGATACACTATGCATCACTTTCTGTGATACTTCAGGAGCATGCGATACTGCGCAGATCATCATTGTAGTGATCCCGGTTAACGATCCACCAGTTGCGATCGATGATACAGCTTCTGTAATTGAGGATAGTCTTGTAACTATTCCAATTCTGGCAAATGACTTTGACGTTGATGACAATATCGACTCAAGCTCTGTGACATTGAGCTCCGGACCGAATAATGGTACAGCGACTTACGATCCGATCACAGGTCTGTTCACCTATGAACCGGATACTAATTTCAATGGAATCGACAGCTTCGTATATGTAGTTTGCGATACAGGAATTCCAGTTTACTGTGATTCTGCTACTGTGATCATTACAGTTATTCCTGTGAATGATCCACCATTTATCTCTGATCTGTACGACAGTATTCCGAAGGATAGCTTCATCGTAGTATGTCCTCCATTTGGAGATGTAGATGTTCCTGGGGACAGCCTCAACCTAAGTCTGTGCGGAGGACCAAATAATGGTACTGCGGTAATCTTAGCTAACGATAGTTGTATCCTTTACACACCAAACTTCAGATGGTATGGATTTGATACCTTCTGTGTAGTGATCTGTGATACAAGCGGTGCTTGCGATACAGCTCAGATCGTGATCAAGGTTTACGAAGTATGTGGACCAGTGATCGCACTATTCGATTATGGAGTGACCGATACGAATACTGCCATCACAATTGATGTTCAGGGTAACGATACAATTCCTAAGAATCTGGGAGCAATTACAAGTATTGTAAGTGGTCCTAATAATGGAACAGTAGTCGTAGTGAACCTTGACAGTGTGATCTATACTCCGGATTCAGGATTCATTGGAACGGATACCTTCTTCTACTCTGTATGTAACTTCTGTGATAGCGTAGATTACTGCGATACTCAGATGGTGATCATCGGAGTGAAAGCTGGGCCTTGTATGATCGATGCTGATGATGACTTCTACGGTATCGGTTATGATCCGGGATGTGTTCGTCCATATCCAGTTCGAGCAAATGATACCAGCAACACGGTAATTCTTGTATTTGACATTATCTCCGGCCCGAACCGAGGAGTAGCCTTTACTCAGAATGACAGTATTGTCTACATCCCGGATGGAACGCCTGGTGGTTCAGATACACTGCAATACGTGATCTGTAATGCTTGTGATCTTTGTGATACAGCCACCGTGATCTTCGATTACAGCCTGTATCCATGTAACAATGCATTCCCAATTATTACTCCAGATACGGTCACGGTATGTAGAGATAGCTGTATCGATATCAATGTTCTTGCAAATGACTTTGATACTGATTGGACTCAGATCGTTGACTCAATTGGATTCTTCAGTCAGGGAATACTTGGTTCTGTAACTAAGATCAATGACAGCACATTGAGATACTGTCCGAATGTTGGCGTAGCTGGTTCAGATGTATTCTTCTACGAGGCATTTGATAATGGGGACCCAAGACTTGGAAACACAGCTCCGGTTGTTGTTATCATTGATAGCTGTCCTCCAACAGGACCTGGTATTACCAATGTTGTTGGAAACATCGTTTACGATACCACTTACATGAATACACCAATTACATTCTGTATTCCTGTAGTGGATAGCACCGGAGATAGTGTTTATGTATCTGCTCTGATCCTAAATCCAGGAAGTGGACAGATACTTGGAGTATTTGACGGTGATAGCTGCTTTACTTATGAGCCAGATTCAAACTTCACAGGTAATGATACTTTGATCATTGTCTTCTGTGACGATGAACCTAATCCAAACTGTCTGGATGTGATTGTGGTGATAACAGTAATCGACACCACTCCAAATACACCACCGGTAGCAGTTGACGATAGCACATTTGTACTTAATAATGATACGGTCACGATACCTGTGATAAACAATGACTTTGATCCTGACGGCGATAGTATCAGTCTATGTGGTATTACAGTCAATCCATCTCATGGTACGCTGATAGTCATTGGTAATGCAGTCATATATATACCTGATAGCACCTTTGCGGGAACAGATTCATTCGAGTATGTCCTTTGTGATTCGCTTGACTCCGACACAGCAACTGTGATCATCGGTGTTGCTAATGTTCCAGTTGTGATTGCGGTAGATGACATCGATACGATTCTACTGGATGATAACTCAGTTACTATAGATCTGGGAGCAAATGACACCTTACCGGCAGGTACGGATACCAGCTTCGTGATCGTAACTGATCCTGCAGGTGGAACCGTATCAATCGATAATGAGGGTAATGTGACTTACTTCCCGAATGACGATACTGAGCTTGATAGCTTCCAGTATGTGGTCACGGTAGTTGTTCATGGTGTTGCTTACAGCGATACTGCCTGGGTATACATAACTGTACTTCAGGAATTCTATATACCGAATGGATTCTCTCCAAACGGTGATGGAGTGAATGATGTGTTTGCAATTCCATTCCTCGATGTTCAGTATCCTGACGCGACCTTAAGCATCTTCAACAGATGGGGAGATGAGGTATGGATGAGCAATGGTCCTTATCAAAATGACTGGACTGGTGTCAACAGCCAGGGCGAGGCATTACCTGATGGTACCTATTACTTTATTTTGGATTACAACGATGGTATGACTGAACCTATCATCAAATTTGTAGTGATTCACAGATAAGCCTAGAACTATGAAAGCGCTTAAAATCATATCGATCCTTTTTGGTGTTCTGCTCTTCGGAGCAGATAGCCTAAAGGCGCAGCAGGACGCAGCTTATAGTATGTATATGTTCAATGGCATGTACATCAATCCTGCCTATGCGGGTAGTAGAGATTATGCTGTGATTGAAGCCTTGTACAGGCATCAATGGGTAGGTGTGGAAGGAGCTCCAAGGTCAGGTTCGATCGGGATAAACTCTCCTTTCAAAAAGAAGCAATACGCATTAGGAGCCATCTACAGTTTCGATAAGATCGGGCTTACAGATATGAACTCAATGTATCTGAGCTTCGCTTACCGTCTGAGGTTCAAGAATAACATGAAGCTGGCCTTCGGTATTCAGGCAGGATTCACATCCTACCAGAATGAATTGAGTTTTGCTGATCTCCCAAATCAGGGAGCAGTAGGTGATGCTACATTTATGGTTGATGAATCTTTGTTCCTGCCCAACTTTGGTTTTGGAATATGGTTTCATCACGATCGCTTTTATGTTGGTGCGAGTATTCCGCACCTTCTTACTCCAAAGCTTTCTTCAAGAGTTCAATCTACGGCAACAGATGCTGTAGCTCGTCAATATAACCACTGGCTTTTGACTGGTGGATTTGTTGTTGGGGCAAAAGAGTCTTGGATAAAGGTCAAACCGTCGTTCTTGTTCAAATATGTTAAGAACGCGCCGATGAGTTGGGACATTAATTTGGGATTTTTGTTTATCGACCGCTTCTGGCTAGCCGCCGGATATAGGATTGGTGGTAATCTCGAGAGCGGTGGAGGTAACTCAATTATGGCGTTGACAGAGTTTAAAATCACTCCTCAATTAAGGATCGGATATGCTTATGACTATAGCCTTTCCAAATTGGTGGACTTTAACTCAGGATCTCACGAGATAATGCTGGGTTATGACTTTGGCTTCGATATGAAGCGATATGCTAATCCAAGGTATATCCGCTATTTCTAAGCCTAATTAACTAAAACACGATGATGGGCATCGGTAGAGCTCGACATATTATTCTTTTATTGCTTGTTTTCCTTGCTTGTGGGTCAGACCTATACGCAGCAAAGAAAAGTAAGTGGGATCGCAAGGGCTCCTTTCTTGAGAAGAGAGGGGATGTTTTCATGGATGGCTTCGATTGGCATTCTGCGATCAAGCTGTACACCAAAAGTGTAAAGAAGAATCCATCTCGCAGATCGGCTATTGAAAAGCTTGCTACCTGTTACCGTATGGTAAATGATCAGGTTGCAGCTGAGCTTTGGTATGGAAGCCTTGCTGAAATGGATTCGGCGAAGCCGGAATGGTATTACTACTATGCCCAGGCTTTGATGGCAAATGAGTCATACGATGAGGCCAAGAACTACTTTACCAAGTACGCTTTAGATGCTCAACGTATGGAGGAGCCAATGTTCAAACTTAAGGTAAATGAGATCGATAACCTTCTTGACGAAAATGAGCGGATACTGGACTTCTACAACGTTTCCAATATTAATACAAAGCACGATGAGTTTGGTCCTGCCTTTTATAAGGACGAAGGATTGGCCTTTACATCAGATAGAGGATCAGACTTCTTCCAGATCGAAACAGATAACTGGTCGCAGGGTAATTTTTTCGATGTCTTTTATGCTCCCTTTGATCAGGACAAAAAGTTGACTACTGATGTAGTTCCATTACCCGGTAAGCAGCCGAATAGAAGATATCACGATGGCCCGGTCTTCTTTAATGATGCCGGATTGGTGATGTTCCTGACCAGATCAGATTACTTTACTCGCAAGTCGAGGAAGGGAAAGAACAAAACAGTGAATCTTCGATTATTCTCTGTTGGTTACAATCAGGCTCAAAAGAAATGGGACCACATTAGCTCACCATTTCCTTTTAATAGCGCAGAGTACTCAGTAGGTCATCCTACTTTAAGTAGTGATGGGAACACTATTTTCTTCTCTTCTGATATGCAGGGAGATGATATCGAATCCTATGGTGGTGCTGATATCTACATGAGCTTAAGAAAAGGAGTCACCTGGGGAGAACCGATCAACCTTGGACCTGTGATCAACAGTTTTGGCGACGAGCTGTACCCATTCTATGCTGCTGATCAATCACTTTATTTTGCCTCAAACGGCCACCCAGGATTGGGAGGTCTGGATGTTTTTGTAACTCACTATGAAGATGGAGCCTGGACTAAGCCTCAAAATATGGGCGCTCCGATTAACACTCATTTCGATGATTTCAGCTTCATTATCAATAAGACGAATAGCTACGGCTATGTAGCTTCAAACCGGGATGGTGGAGCAGGTGGAGACGATATCTATCGATTTGATTTCAAAGGTGTAACACTCAAAGGATTGGTTTACGATCAGGAAACTGGTCTGCCATTGCCTGATGCACTTGTTTGGATCGAGGAAATGGATCAGCAGATCTCTCTTGATGGAAAAGCAGAATTCACTCTGGACGTAGAGCAAAACTCAACTCTATCAATGCAGGCTTTCCTTGAGGAGTATAATGTTGGATACATTGAAGTGGAAATCGAGGATAGCGACATCTACGTTAAGATCCCACTTTCTAAGGAGCGAGGTATTGAGCTTGAAGTAACAGTCTTTGAGACCAGACCAAACAGCGACTTTGAAAAGTTACTTGAAGGAGCCTCGGTGACTATAACTAATTTGAATACCGATATATCTACAACTGCCAAAACTGAGGGTGGAGGAAAGGTTCTATTCTATCTTGAAGAGAATACAGATTACCTGATCACAGGTAAGAAGGAATACCCTGATCCGAATATGGCATTCCTGACGGTGACTTCTACAATTTCAACAAGAAAGAAACAAGCTCCAGCATACCTTTATGAAACACTCAAACTACAATTAGTAGAGAAAGGTGTAGCCATTAAGATCGAGAATATTTATTACGACCTGAATAAGTCTAATATTCGGGCAGATGCAAGGGTGGAGCTTGATAAACTAGTGAAGATCATGCTTGATAATCCTACAATGGAAATTGAATTATCTTCTCATACCGATTGTCGTGCCAGCTGGAATTATAACATGCAGCTATCCGCTGATAGGGCTCAAAGTGCTGTGGGATATTTAATATCAAAAGGTGTTAAAGGTGCTAGAATGCTTGCTGTGGGATACGGTGAAAGTAGACCTGTGAATGATTGTTTATGTGAAGATGGCCAGGGGAAAGGTCTAACCCCGGCATGTGATGATGGAATGCATCAGGAAAATCGAAGGACAGAATTTAAGATTCTTCGATTCTAACGAAATGAATAAACGCTTTGCTCAAGTATAAAGTCATATCAATACTATTGCTCCTAAGTTTCTTCTTGGGATCGCAATCTTTAATTGCTCAGCCACTTACTGCTATCGGTGATAATGCAATTATTTGTCAGCAGGGAAATGGGGTGATCGATGTTCAGGCAAATGATATTGCCGCTGGAGGAGGTCCTTATGTTGGGCCATCATATCTGTTCTCTGGTACTACCTCAAATGGAACAGTGAGCCTTCTTAACTCTGATAGTATACTATATACTCCTAATCCAGGATACTTTGGTCCTGATAACTTCTCCTATTATATCGGAGATTCAGCCGCGGGTAATATCTCTATTGGTATCGTCGTGGTTCAGGTGATGGATAGACCTGCTGCCGTAGACGATATAGAAACCACTAATCAGAATATCACAATTGTATCTGATGTGCAAGAAAATGATACTGCCAAGGGTGGAAATCTAAGCACATATCTAATTGGACCTGCTCTTAATGGAACAGCTACTGTTCTTGGGCTTGACAGCATCCTGTTTGTACCAACACCTGGTTATGTCGGTCTTGGAGTAGTTAATTACCGAGTATGTAATGATTGCTATTGCGACACAGCTGTTCTTTATGTGATAATCGATGAACCTTGCTCAGACCCGGTTTCAAATGATGATCTATTTGATGCTGAAACTGCTAGCAGAGTATTTGCGCCTGTGCTAAACAACGATCTGCTTCAGGGAAAGCTTCCCTCACAATTAGTGATCCTTTCAGGACCATTATCGGGTTCAGCAATTGTAACTCCTTCATTCAATATCAGGTACGAATCAAATCCTGGATTCCTCGGTCAGGATTCAATCCTTTATTCAGTTAGCACCGAGTGCGGATCAGACACTGCCTTACTTGTTATCGATGTTAGTGACTCTGTCTGTAATGTCCCAATTGCAAATGATGATTTCTTCCTGACCCCATGGTCTGACACCTGTGGCGGAGTATTCCCAACCCTTTACAACGATATTGATCCTCAGGGAGGAGATCCTATAGTTAGCATTATTAATGGCCCTGGTATTGGTCAGGCTACATTATTGAGCAATGGATTGATCGCTTATGTTCCTTCAGGGAACATCTCAGATACTGGAGCAGTTGATACTATTACCTACGAAGTCTGCAATATTTGTGGTTGTGATACAGCCATGATGTTCATCTCTTATGAATCTAAATCCTGTAATGCTTCCAGCCCGGTTGGGGTAAATGATCAGTACACTTTGTGCGCTGGCGATACAGTATTACTTGACCTTACCGAGAATGATTTCGATCTAGATGGAGATGATATCATTATCAATAGCATTGTTTCTCAGCCTGCATTAAGCAATTCAACGGTAACGATTGCAAATGATACTCAGGTTTCAGTAGCCGTGGATCCAAACTTTACTGGTACCGACTTCTTCTTTTATGAGTTGATCGATGGAGGAAACCCGGCGAATAATGCCTTTGCCTTAGTATACCTTGAGATCAATAATTGTATTAACCCACCTATCATTCAGGCTCCGGCGGGAGTAAGTGTTGACTCGATTACGGTTATTCTTAATGAAGATCAGGATTCAGTTGTATGCCTTACAATGTTTGATCAGGACGATGACCCGGTTAGTATAGTTTCTATTACCGGAGGATTCCCTGGTACATACTCTGTTGTTGATGATACTTGTGTAAGTCTGGTTACTGCTCAGGATTCTTTTGGAACGGGTCTTCTTACGATCATAGCTTGTGATGATAGAGGCCCACTTTGCGATACGGTTTACATGACTGTAATTGTATTACCAGAAAATGATCCACCGGTAGCTGTAAATGATTCCATTAGATATACATGGTCAGGTCCAATGATCATTAATCCTCTTGCAAACGATTTCGATCCTGAGGATGATCCTATTGAGTTAGCAGGGCTGATTGGTTCTCCTCAATTAGGAACTGTGGTCGATAATGGAAACAATACCATTACTTACACGGCTGATAGCAATAGAGCTGGTCATGTCTGGTTTGAATACATCGTATGTGATAGCCTTGGAGCATGTGACACCGGGGTAATCTATATTCTGGTTCCTCTAAATGCGGTAAACGACTTTGCAATCACCGACTATGAGACTAGCACCGGATTCCCTGTAATCAATAATGATGCAATTGGTCCGCGTACTATTGCTACAAGATTTAACAATGCTTCAAACGGATTTGCAATTGTTAACCCAATTGGATCTGCGACTTATACGCCATTTACAAGTTTCCAGGGGCTTGATTTCTTCAGCTACATCATTTGCGATACACTTGATCTAGCTCTTGGTTGTGATACAGCAATCGTTCAGGTGACTGTTTCGCCTCCGCCTATGCAGGTGGTTGTTCCAGAGGGATTCTCTCCAAACAATGACGGTATCAATGATGTGCTAGTAATAGAGAACATCAGCTTCTTTCCAAATGCCACTATGATCGTGTACAATAGATGGGGAACTGAAGTATGGCGATCAGAAGGTGGATATAACAATGATTTTGCAGGACAAACCCGAGGCGGCGATAATCTGCCTGACGGTACTTATTTCTACTCTCTGGAACTCGATGATCCGGAGTTTCCAAACGTAGGAGGGCATTTGATCATTAATCGATAAGTCATGAAAGCGTTTAAACTGATCATATTGATGCTGCTTGCAATGCCACTGATCTCAGTTGCTCAGCAAGATCCGTACAACAGCTTTTATATGTTTAATGGGCTGTACGTTAACCCAGCTTATGCCGGAAGCAGGAATGTTATCAGCATGACTGCTCTTTACAGAAATCAATGGGCAGGTCTCAGCGGAGCTCCTCAAACAGGTTCATTTGCAATCCATAGTCCATTGAAGAATGAGCGCATAGCTCTTGGGGGAATTTTAACCTTTGATAAGATTGGGGAGACCCAAACAACCTCTCCTTACTTAAGCTTTGCATATCGCATTCCATTGGGAGCGAAACAGAATGGTAATTGGTTAAGTTTTGGAATTCAGGGAGGTGTTACTTACTACCAAAATAGATTAAGTCAGGTTGCTACAGACCAGGCAAATGACCCTCAATTTTCAAGTGACAGAAATCTTTGGATACCAAACTTTGGTGCGGGTATCATGGCTTATGGAGATCGCTATTATGTTGGTGCTTCAATGCCGCAGATCCTTGATATGTCGCTGAATGAGAAGCTTCATAATGCAGGGGCAAGTTCAGATACTACCGCTCGTCAATACAGATACTTCATGTTCACTGGGGGCTATATTTTTGACCTTGGAGATAAAGTGAAGTTCAAGCCTTCATTTATTGTTAGATACCTCCCTAAGATCAAACCTAGTGCTGATATAACATTGGCGTTCATGTTTATTGATCGCATCTGGCTGGGTGCCAGTTATAGGGTCAATGATGCATATGCATTTATGGGCACATTTGGTATAACCAAACAGTTCTCACTTGGCTATGCTTACGAGTTAGGAGTATCCAAACTGAACAACTATCAAAACGGGACTCATGAAGTTATGCTGGGTTACGATTTTGGATTTGAGAAGAAAAAAGTGGTTAACCCCAGATACGTGAACTACTATTAATGAGAAAGATCTTATCTCATATCATTCTGGTCGTATTGATCTCCTTTGGGCAAAATGTCCTGGCACAATCTAATGCCCAAAAACAAGGTGATAAGCATTACGATGATTTCAACTACAGTCTTGCGACTGAGTTTTACGAGAAAGCCTTGAAACGCGATCCGGGCAATTACCTGATCCAGCAAAGAATAGGCGATTGTTATCTCATGACCAATCAGCCTGAAAAGGCTATTGAATGGTACACTCCATTGGTAGACCTGCCAAACGCTGAAGCCGATCTGATCTTCAATTACGCTCAGGCAAAGAGAAGTACTGGCCTATACAATGAGGCTTCAATCTATTACGACAAGTTTGCTGAGATGGCGCCTGAGGATCCCAGAGCAAATATGTTCGACGATTTCTATGCCGAAGTTCTGGTTCTTCGAGAACCCGATCCAAATACGGAGGTATATGCCATTGAAACTCTGAATACTCCTTATATGGAATTTGGCCCGGCATTGATTGGTGATAATATGGTTTTCACCAGCAATCGACCAGTTTCCGGACCGGTTAGCAGAAAGGATAATAGAACGGGAGAGGGCTTCAACAGAATGTACGCTGCTTTTCATGAAGGTAACGGGATGTTTGGAACACCTCAGGAGGTGATTCATGGAAAGCCCTTACCAAAACTTCACGAGGGCCCGGCCACATTCTCTGAAGACGGTCTATTCATGTACTTCACTAAAGTTCATGAAGGAGGAACATCCAGAAGAGGAATGGATGGAGCTCTTCACCTTAGCATTTTTGAAGCTAAGTTCTTTCAAACCGAAGGCAAATGGGTAGATCTGCAACGCCTCTCATTTAATACTAATGATTATTCATGTGCTCATCCAAGCCTTTCGGCTGATGGAGAAACACTCTTCTTTATGTCTGATCAAGAAGGTGGTTTTGGTGGAAACGACCTCTATGTATCATACAAGAGTGGGGATACCTGGGGTGCACCAATTAATCTTGGTCCCGGAGTGAATACTCCAGGAAATGAAAGTTTCCCATACATAGCACCATCGGGTCATCTATACTTTGCATCAGATAGCCGCAACGGACTAGGTGGTCTTGATATCTATCGCGCCTCCTTTACGAATGGTCAATGGGGTGCAGCAAAAAACCTGGGAGCTCCGATCAATTCAGAGTACGATGACTTCTCATTTGCAATGGCAAAAGATGGAAACTCTGGATTCTTTGCTTCAAATCGCTTTGGCAACGATGACTTATTCAGATACACTGTTACAAAAGTTGTGGGCCCACATGTAGATGTCGTGGTTATGGACGGCGAAGGAAAAGTAATTCTTCCCGGTTCAGTAGTCGCTCTAAAAGATATGTACACAGGAGAAGTTGTTCGCAATGAGATTGCGAATGAAAAAGGGATGGTGAGGTTTACTCTTCCACCTATGAAACCCTTTATGATCACTGCAAGCTTTGACGGTTTTCCAACGACTTCGACTACAGTTAATCTCAGTAGCAATGAGACAAGAAAGATATCAGTCATCAAAATGGGTAATACTGATTTGATGAATCTTGAAGGAGCTTTTGTTTTTGAAGTAAAGGTGAAAGATCAAAGTGGTCAGTTGCCGCTAGTTGGAGCCTCAATTGATGTTGAGAATAAGAAGACAGGAGAGTTCTTTACAGGGATTACCGATACTGCAGGAGTAGCCTTATTTACTGTAGATGGTAACACTGACTATAATATCAGTGCAACATTCAAGGATTCTAAAACAAATGCAGTTTTCTTTTCACAGACCGAAGAAGAAACTACTAAAGGAAGGAAGCCACCTGCTTATATATACGTCCACCTTACAATGGATAAAATGGTTGAGAATGCCATAACCCAGTTAAGTGGAATTGAATATGCTAAAGGTTCCTCAGAGTTAAGTGATGAAGCTAAAGGCAAGCTTGACAATGTAATTGAGAATATGAAGGTTAATCCTGGGATGGTGATCGAGCTTCGTTCACACTCCGATTGCACAAAAGAAGGAGTTAACCCGGAACAACTTTCCCTCGACAGAAACAAAGCAGCATTTGATTATATGGTTTCAAATGGAATTAACAAATCCAGGATCATGACCATCGGTCTGGGGGATCGTTACCCTGAATTCGAATGTGAACCATGTTCTTCTTGCACAGAAGACGACCATCGTAAGAATAGAAGTACGAACTTCAGGGTCGTAAAGATGCGCTAGTAAATGCACTATTCCTTTTTAGAAAATGCCGAAATCAATTCAGATCATTATCTGGATGCAGAGGAATCACGTCACCTTGTTCAGGTTCTTAGAATGAAAGAAGGAGACGAATTTGGTATCCTCAATGGAAGAGGAAAACTCTTCAAGGCTGAGGTCTTCGATCCAAATAAGCGTTCTTGCGGAATAAAGATTACGGAGTTGATACGCGAGCAGGAGCTTAATGAAAACCTTGTTTCAATTGCAGTAGCGCCTACAAAGAATATTTCCCGAACGGAATGGCTGGTTGAGAAATGCACAGAGATCGGTCTAAGGGAAATGCAATTTCTACAGACAAGTCACAGCGAGCGAACGAAGATCAGAATCGACAGAATAGAACGCATCGCCCAGTCAGCAGTGAAACAATCGGTAGCTCTTTATTCTCCTGAGATAAAGGAGATCCAATCTATAAACTCATGGATCAACTCTGTAGATTCAGAGAAGAATAAGTTTATTGCTGTGGTAAGAGAAGGACTACCACTTTTAAAAGATGAAGCAGTTAAAGGAGAGTCTTGCTGGGTGCTAATCGGCCCGGAGGGCGACTTTAGCAAAGAAGAAGTTGAGCTGGCTGAGGAACATGGCTTTAAAGCAGTTAGTTTAGGCGACAAACGTCTTCGAGTTGAAACCGCTGCCCTTGCAGCTTGTTTTACTATAAATTTGATCAATCAATAATGAGATTCTTAATCACCATTTGCATATCAGTTTTCTGTCTTGGTAGCTATGCTCAGACAGGCGCAGTTAGGCTCGCTCTGTTAAAGTATAATGGTGGTGGCGATTGGTACGCTAATCCCACAAGTCTCCCAAATCTAATTTCATACGCAAACAGTAACCTTGGGACGAGAATAGATCCAAATCCTTCAACGATTGAAGTTGGAAGTCCTGAACTATTCAATTACCCATTCGTGCATATGACTGGTCACGGCAACGTGGTTTTTAGTCAGCAGGAAGCAGAGAATTTAAGAAACTACCTTCTTGCTGGCGGATTTCTCCATATTGATGATAATTACGGAATGGATCCCTATGTGCGCAAAGCCATGGAGTTGGTTTTCCCCGAACTGGATTTTGTAGAAATTCCATTTTCACATCCTATCTATCATCAGAGTTTTGACTTTAACAATGGACCTCCAAAGATCCATGAGCACGATGAAAAACCTTCGCAGGGCTTCGGCTTGATCTATGAAGATAGATTGATCTGCTTCTATACCTATGAGACCGATCTGGGTGATGGTTGGGAAGATCAGGAAGTTCATAATGACCCGGAAGAAGTAAGACAGAAGGCCTTACAAATGGGAGCAAATATCCTACAGTACGTATTCACCCAATAATGAAAAGCCAGGATTCCAGACCGCTACATGAGGGCTCACTATTGAGCTACAGTGTATTGGACGATGGAGCAGTGCAGATCCAATTTAAAAAGCCTTTCAGCATAACCGGATTCTTAGTTGTAGTCGGTTTTTTCATTTTCTGGTTTTCAATAGTTGCCTTTATCACATTCACTCCACCGAATAGCTTCATCATAAAGATCTTCACCATCCCATTTTGGATCATTGGGATCATAGTGGTGTTTGGTTTGCTCTTTTCCTACCTGAAAAAAGAGAGGATTAAGCTTTACCCTAAACACCTTGAGCTATTTAGAACCAATATCTACGGTGGAAAGACATTCAGATGGGACTTTTCAGAGATCAAGTCGATTGAAAGGGACTTTCACCCAAGCATAAAGAAATTCTTCGATGAAGGAAAGAATCCTAAATATGGTCCTCCTATAATGTTTAAAACCGATGACGATCAGGTCTTTTGCTTTTCTGATGTCTCAGAACGCGATAAAGAGTGGCTTTTCAATCACCTGAAAAATATTTGGGAAGAACGAAAAGATCATATTTTATAGGCATTTGGGTATGATTTTTGTTTCTTTTCACTAGAATCATCAACCCATCTTTTATAGTGCATAATTACTTTCTGGCTTTCCTAAGCCTGTTTCTTCTTGCCTCTTCTGCTTTTTCACAGACAATCACTGTAAAGGATAAAACCACTATTGAGGGGATTGAATTCGTGACGATCTACACTGAGAATGGAAACTCAACGATTACAGATCTTGACGGTAATGCAGATCTCTCAATCCTTCTTCC
>CAXDOZ010000042.1:0-17853 GCA_963991145.1 uncultured Chitinophagales bacterium
TTTGTCCTTTTGAAAGCCCCTAGTTCCAGAAACTGCCTTGAAAGCATATTCTGATTAGCAACTGTTCTGGTAGAGACATAACTCACCTCATCTAAAAGCTCATTCTCTGAAGAAACATTACCACTTACGGGTTTTTGCAGGCCTGCTATCACTCGAAAAAGACTGGATTTTCCACTCCCGTTTTCCCCTAACAATGTAAACAGAGAGGACTCTTGAAGCTCCCAGTTAATTGATTCAATCAACAATGGATTCCCAGGATATCCTACACTAAGATCTTTAACCGATACCAGAATCTTCTTTCCCATCTACCTGAACCCTCCTGCAGATCTTTGATTTCTTAGTATCACCCAAATCACGGCCGGTGCTCCAAACAAAGATGTTACCGCATTCAAGGGCAAAGCCTTGTCTGACCATGGCATTACCGATAACAAATTGCAGCTAAGAGCAATGACTGCCCCAAAGATCAGTGCTGCGGGAAAAAGGATGCGATGGTCCTCGGTATTGAAAAGAGCCCTGCAAAGGTGAGGCACAGCCAATCCAACAAAAGCAATGGGTCCACAGAAAGCTGTTATTGAACCAGCCAAAAGACAGGTGCCGATCATGATCCATCCTCTTGTTTGCTTGATATTCAATCCAAAGCCTCTGGCCTGCTCCTCGCCTAGTAAAAGAAGGTTAGCTTTCTTGAGGAGACTGAAGAGGATCAGCAGACCAATAAATACCGAGAGACCAAAGGGCATTAGCTGAGACTGAGTAATGTCTCTAAAGCCACCAAATGTCCAGACGGTAAATAATTGCAGAGATCGCATATCAGTGAAAGACTGAAGCACCTGAACCAATGCTCCACTTAAACTGGAGATCATCAGTCCAATTATTAGAATCACAATATTATCTCTGATCCTCAGGGATAAAAGGTAAACCAGGAGAAAGACAGCAAATGCACCTAATCCGGCAAAGATCACTACAGAATAACCTTTCAATGCCTGCGAAAAAGCCAGAACTGAAGAGAAATATGCACCTCCCATCAAAAAGAGTGCAACACCAAGAGCTGAGCCTGAGCTTATGCCAAGAATGAAAGGACCTGCAACAGGATTCCTGAAAAAGGTTTGCATATACAAACCAGCTATGGAAAGCCCTGCTCCAGCTAAAATTGCAGCGACAGCCGAAGGAAATCTGGTTTTCAGGATTATGGTTGAATTGCCTGAATCTACTTCTGAGCCGAACAGGATCTTAAGCGTCTCCTGAATTGATATGCTAACACTTCCAAGCCACAAATTGAGGAAGAAGATCAGAATCAATAGCGCAATCCCTAAGATGAAAGGCAAGATCTTTATTGAGACAGTGCGACTCATCACTTAAGGTGCATGTAGTAATTAAAGCCGTTAACCTCCCCTTGCTTTATGCGAACAAGATCTTCTAATACAAGGTCTGGTCGATAGATTCCAGACTCCCAATAGTCATTCCCTCCTGCTTCGTTCAGACCTTTCACATTGTTAAAGACCATCCCGGATTGAAAAGCTTCGAATTCGGGGGCTAATGGGTAGAACATCTCTAACTCTTCTAAGGAGGACTGATTACCAGTGTTAAACCAGTATTGAGCATCTCCGCCCTCAGCCATTACTGTTTCCTGGTCAAGGGAGAACCAGGAATCCTCCTGGTAAGCCTCAAAGCAATAAGTATAACCAGCATCGCTCAGGAAACTACTTGAAAAGCTTCCTTTGCTTGGCAAATACCATATCCCTTCCCATGGAGCATTGATGATGGCAATTGGTAAGCTGGAGTCTGCATTTCCAATTTCTTTCCAATAGAAATAATTGCTTTCAATCTCTTCGAATTTTGCTTGCGCTTCATCATTTAAGCCAAGGAATACTCCGAAGAATTTAAGCCACTCTGCCTGACCTAGAGGATGACTTTCCAGATATTCTGCATTCATCACAAACGGGACTTCAAGCTCGGTAAGCTTGTCAGTGATCGGAAGGATCTCATTCCCAATTCCATACATAACTAAAAGGTCAAGGTCGAGAGATACAATCAATTCATAATCAGGAGAATTGGCCGAGCCCAGATCAATAATATTACCAGCCTCTACCCTGGATAGATAGTATTCACTACTTAGATTTTGGAGGCCTGACATGCCAAGCAATAATTCTTCTCTCCCCAACAATTCTAAAGCATAGATATGTGTGGTAGACATGCAGCCGATTCTTTTGATATCAGATGGGATCTCCTCAGCTTCTTTAAGATCAATATCGAAGCCCTCATTTGGTTGAAAATAGAGGAAGGACTCCTTTCCTTCTTTCCAGGCTCTATGCACTTTGATCAATGTTCCTTCCTCAAAGAATTCCACATCAAATCCTTCAGCATGAGACAGCTGAAAACCCTGTTCAATTGGAGTTAAGTCATCAACAGATAGCACCTCCTTATCCTGCTGATTTGCACAGGCACAAATAAGAAACAAAGCACTTATGGTTACAAAGAGTCTCAAAACACGATTCCTTTCGAAGGTATAACTCCTGTTTCAAATGAGTCAACTACTGTATAGCTCGCGTTCAATCTATAAGCCATTCCTCTGCTGACATAATCTTTCGCATCAAATAGATACACTTCCTGTCTGGCGTAATCTACTGCATAGCCATACCAGATACCATCTTTATCAAACACTTTGGTAGCTGTGCCATTAGAGTATGTCCATAATCCTGATTGTAGAAAGAACAAGTCATTATTGAATCCCGGCTGAAGGTTTGATGGGATTCCCGAATCCGCCAATTGACCAAGAACCTGCACCGATTGCCCCTGGATGGTCTGAACCTGATAAATCGAATCAGTGCTTTCAACTATAAGATAGATCTGTCCTTTAGATTGAGTCATGGCAAGAGGTGTACCATTGGTACTCAAAAATTGTGAGGACCCTTCGCCAAAGACCCAAACGCCTTCATTCGTTGAGTTGTCATTAAGCGTTTTACGGATCATTACGTATATCGATCCATTGAGCTTCTCAATAAACTCGGTCCAACCGCCTGTCTGCTCATGCCTCGTTACACATGCTGAGACAGTATCAACCCATCGAACACCCTGGCTGTAGAGTTCTGTAACTATAATCTGGCCCTCCGGGCCGATACAGGTATGCCTAGGAGATCCAAAGCCCGCATAAATGATCTCTGCTTTGAGTGTTTTCAGATCGACCTTCTCTACTTTCTGGGAGTTATTTACACTCAGCCAAATATTCCCACCATCAACTGTCGCAGATTGAAGAACATCTCCAATCTTTCTGCCATTAGCAGCCTCAAAAACTGATTGTATTAACTGGTTGGTTTGAGGGTCGTAATAACTGATAGAGGCATTCCCAAAGGTAAAAGTGCCCTCATTTAGAATATATATTCCGGAGCTAAAGGAATCATTAGCCAAATTCTTTGAGGGATAGATCTTTTGGATCGGACTGTTATCGCAATTGTTTGGATCCGTTCCTTCCTTCTTACAGCCCAGGATTGAGATGGCTATTAATATGATCACGAGGCCTCTCACTTTCCACCTCCTTTGAACTGATAAACTAAGCCACCATTAACTGAGGTTCCAGGCATGCCTCTATTGGCGATCGTTTGATAAGAGGAGTTTGTTATGTTGTTAACTGTCAGGCTCAGAGAAAGCGAATGGCCATTCCCTAATTTGATTTCGTACTCCGCTTTTACATTCCAAAGCCAGTATTGAGAAAGCAAAGAGCTATTATCTGTGGTGGTCCATCTATCGCCCACGAATTGAAGGTCAGTATTGAATGTTAAATACCTGTACTTGATCTGGTATCCGAAATTGAATTGATGAACGGGAGCATAGATCAATTGGTTGAAATCGCCTAACTGATCAATTGAGCCGATCCTATGCCATCCATAACCCACACGATATTCCTGACGAACACTTGTAAGCCTGAGTTTGTAGTTGAAATCAATATCCAATCCATATGCTCTTACTGATGCAATATTCTCAGCAGACCACAATCCATTCTGATCAGGAGTCCACTGTATATAATCATCTACTTTTCTATGATA
This sequence comes from uncultured Chitinophagales bacterium, assembly GCA_963991145.1. GTDB lineage: Bacteria > Bacteroidota > Bacteroidia > Chitinophagales > JABDMM01 > CAXDOZ01. The sequence goes on from CAXDOZ010000042.1 coordinate 4,038, forward strand.
CAGTTCGATCCGGGATGTGAATTCCTGATCGTAGCTATAGGATGTTGGCCACACAACGGTATAATAAGCGCTTTGTCCCCATCCACTCTCTGCTTGCAGAGTGCTATCTCCTCCAGGATTCCAATACAGGTCGTTTAAAGTTGGGAAACGAAAAGATCGGTCCACTTTCAATCCAAAGCTTGTTTTAAACTTGTTGTAGGTTCTAAACTCCAGATCTAATGAAGGGCTAAAGGGTGCCCACTCAGAATTTAGCAGAGCTTGCTTAAGCCCAATCGTAGGTAGGAATTTCACTTTATTAAACCAGGTAGAGTATCCCGCCTGAACATTGTAGTTAAATCCATTGGTGCTGCCTGTGTAGGTGCTGCTTCTTCCAGATTGATAGTCATATCTCAATAAGGATTGAACAGACCATTGCCCTTTAGACCATGAGTGACTTGCACCTGCAGATGCAAGCTGTGAGCGATTTTCAGCAAATAGATTTATTGCAGTATCGGTATATAAGTTGTTTTGCCAGGTGTAACCTGAGAAGACTGAAAACTCATGATTTCCAATCTTTGAATTGCTTTCAATCTTTAATCTGTGAACATCATCAAATTGACCTCTTTGACTCTGCCATTCGCTAAGGTTTGGCGATAACTGTCGATCTGCCAGAGTCCCCCAGTAGTTAACTGCCAGAACAGATCTAGACTTGATTTGCAGATATAGATCCTGCTTTAGGGTAAGTATTGAGTACTCGCCATGATCATTATTAGTTCTTGCCTGACCCCCCCAGTTCGGGTTTTCATAGCTAAAATCATTGTGAGACCTATCGTATTGAACTGCTGAATAAAGAGCAGCCTTTTGTTTGATGGGAATATTGACCCAGGCTCCTGTTCTGCTTGTCTGAAAGGAACCCATATTCTGGTAAACCCCAAGATCAAACCTGTAATAGTTTACATCATTGGTTCCAAAGACCAATTCTCCCCCTTGCCCAAAGCTTCTATTTGAATTTCTAAGCTCCAGTCTTTGATTCGGGCTTGGGCTCAAAAGGCTTAAATCAGATTGACCTAGCATTGGGTTCCCAATAGGAATGTTCCCCCAGAATATTGGAGTTTGAGATGCTCCAAAGCCCCTAACAGATATTGTAGATAATGAGCCCGGACCATAGTCCTTTACAAAGACTGTTGACGATTCTTTTAATCGCTCTGCTATGGAACTCCCAATAGATTCAGAGCTAATACCTGAAAACTCCATCAGGCTTTCCTTCTTTCTCTCAGTGGAGGGAGCTTCAATGATGATTGTACTAATACTTACTGATTTGATCTCTGTAGAATCTGATTCTGAAGAATAGATCGTATTGAAGATCAAGCAAAGGGCTAGTATGGAAATCAGCTTTCGCATCAACGAACCATAATAATCTCAGAGTACAGGCTACCATTGTACTCAACACTCAACAAGTAGGAACCCTCTGAAATAGATTGAGGAACACTAAATGACTTATCTGAGATTTGAGAAATTACCCTTCCTGTGAGATCATAGAGTACAAAAGACATCTCTGCTTCGACGCCTGAAATCTTTAACTCCTGGCCTCTTTCTACTGGATTTGGATAGACTATGACTGATGGGTTTAACAAGTCTTCCAAATTGGTGTAGCCTGCATTTAAAGCCGCTACAGCATCAAGATCGAATCCTCCCGAAGGAAAATCAGTTGGAAAGGGGTCATTGATGATACGTCCGCTATGATCTCTGGAACCAAAAGCGGGATTGATGCTTCCAACCACATCAACGATGCGCACGTAATGAACAGAATCTTTATTAAGCAAAGAGGTATCTGGCAGAACAGAAAGATCAAAGGGTACGCCATACATGCCCTTATACTTACCCGCCAGATTATTGATTTGAGTCGCTTGCAATAGGCCGAAGGTCCCAACCTGGTATTGAGTCTGAGTTTGACTGCTTGCGGGAAATCTGAAGAAGTTGATCCCATCTGAACTCACTTCTACGAAAGCTAATTCTAGAAAATCATGCGAAAAGCTATTCTCATAGACAGCAAAATCAAAACCATCCTGATCTTCAATTGGCGTTGGGAAATACACAACAGCCCAACCGCCATCTCCAAGACTTAAAACCTGATTATCAGCAATTCCCTTGATCGAAGCGGAATCTCCAATGGATGTAACACCTAAAGTCGTGTCACGAATATCTACCCAACCTCTGTTAAGGCTGTGAAACTCAGCCCAGCGATCGATCTTTACATGTGTATAATGAATCGCATGACTCCCTGGCTGTCCTGCCTCTGGTTCATATTGAGCAAAGGCAGAACAACAGGTTAGAATAAAAAGTGAGATTGAGACAAGCGTCCTCAATTACTCAGCTTTGATCAATTGCTTACGAATGATCCCTCTTTCGGTCTCTGCTACCAATAGGTAGTTCCCGGCTCCGAGATCAGAAATATCGATTTGAGTATTCAATCCCTCAAAACTCTTCATCAACTGACCATCAATTGAGTACACCTGGTAAGCTGAAGGTTGATTCTCTTCACCTGACCATTTCAGCTGATAAACACCATTCGAAGGATTAGGGAAAACGGATAATGCCTGACTAGCTTCTGCAATGCTAATTCCAGTAGTTAGAGAAACTTTAAAATCGTCCAGGCAGAAATATGTTGGAGTGTTGATTCCAAACATTCCGGTATCACTGGATTCAAAGACAATAGCAAAACTGTTAATTGCGCCAAGTTGGCTCAGATCAACAATTTCCCAGTCCTTAACTATGTAATCCTGACTGTTGTCTGAAGAGCGAAAATCAGCAAGATAGAAGACCACTTCATTGGTGAAGGTTCCAGTACCATCAAAACCCTGGAATCTGACTCTAAAGTAATCTGGATCATTTCCGGAAGCTCCACCAAATTTTTTGGCCACTCCGTCTCCATCTCTCATTGAGATTGCAGCATAAGTGTTATTGGTGATGTACATTTCCGGTAGAGAAATTGCCATTGGGAAATTGATCGTGTCATTCGTGAATGAGTAATAGATCCCAAAATTTGACGAGCCATTATTACCTGAACCTGCATAGCAGCTATACTGATTCATAAAACCAGCAGTCGCAGTATCCGTCATATTTGAATAGCTGAATCCAGTCCAAAACTCCAGTCCACCTGCAGTGTCGTAATTGTTTGGAAAAGTAACTCCACCAGACATAAAAGAACCTGCGAAATCGGCACCGTTGTAGAAGGTGTCAGTCCCAAGGCTTAGGTCTTCAAAATCTGCTATGAGATTTTGGGAATAAGAAATTGAAAAGGATGCAATAACAAAGATTGCGGAAGTAATTTTTCTAAGCATAGCTATAGAGTTTGTTTGCGCTTCGCGCCGATTAAAAATTACTCCGGGTAAAACGTAGGGGGAAAGGAATAAACCTGACCACCGCACCTTTCTCCCGAAAGTGTGATGAATAAATGATTGTGGCAGGTCTTCTGGCTCGTTCGTTTAACCCTTTCCTTCCCAGCTTTCGCCAGTGGAGATCTGAAGGTCCCGAATACACGGGATGAACTTACAGCAGCGGGGACTGCTCCGGATTCACACCGGATTCCCTTTTAAGACAGAGCAAAACTCTATCACCGCAATAGGTCAAAGGTATAACAATAAACAAGGAATGGGTCTAAATTTTTAAACATGAGTAGGGAATGTTTAACTTTCGATATGCCTCTGAAGATTGCTCAGATCACTGATATTCATCTCACCCTGGAAGGTGCCCCACCGATGGGTATCAACATGCAAGACAGGCTTAGGTCTGTTCTAGAAGATTTAAAATCCCAAAACACAGATCTTATAGTTCTTAGCGGAGACCTATCTTATAATCACCATGAGGAAGCTGCCTGCAACTGGATAAAGAAGGAGGTTGAAAGCTCTGGGATTCCCTTTCTGGTCATTTCCGGAAATCATGATGAATCAGAGAAGCTTGCTGAAGACTTCAACTTAAATGAAAGTCTGCATGCAGGAGAGCTCTACTTCACCCGAAATCTAAAGGATACACACATAATCTTCATGGATAGCAGCCGAGGTCGGATTTCAGATGAGCAAATTGAATGGCTGATTCAAGAAATTAACCAACCTGGTGATCTTAAGCTGATCTTCTCACATCATCCCTTAATGCTGGCATCAATGCCATTTATGGACTCTAAGCATTCTCTGGAGAATCACGCAGAGATCTCAAAGCATTTGTTTGACTCGGGAAAGGATATTCATGTTTTTAGCGGCCACTACCATTGTGACAGAGTGATAAGCAACAAGAACCTTCATTTGCATATTACTCCAAGCCTTTATGTGCAGCTTTCAGATAGCAATCCTGAATTTGAGATCAGTTCAAAAAATGGGGGATACAGAATAATTGAAATCGATGGGGAGAGAGTGGTTTCAAAGACCCATTATCTGGTCTAGCCCTCTGCAGCTGCCTTTTCTCTCAACTCTTTAGCCAATTCAAATCCAAGGTATCTGTCGATCAGATCATGAGCCAGATATAAGACTGGGGTGAGCGCCACTGCTACAGTGAATTTATAGATGTAGTTAACTGTACCAATCGCCAGAACTAGAGAGAGATCCCAATCCGCTCCTACATAGAATGCAATTAGCAGTACTACATAGCTATCAATGAATTGAGAGACAACAGTAGATCCTGTGGCTCTTAACCAGATCTTCTTTTCACCTGTGATCCTTTTTATCCTGTGAAAGACTGTAACGTCGACCACCTGTCCAACCAGGAATGCTACCAGAGACCCAATAATGATCCACAAACCCTGACCATAAACTGCAGCAAAGGCATCTTGCATATCGGGGACACCCTGGTCCTGTTTTGTAGTAAGCCACCATTCAGGAGCATCAGCCTTGATTCCCATGAAAAACATCACAAAGACATAGATTATCAATCCCACTGATAAGAAAGAAAGGAACCTCACTCCTTTCCTGCCATAGTATTCATTGATGATATCAGTCATAACAAATACTACGGGCCATAACAGCACTCCGCATGTCAGATCCATTGATAGGTCGTCATAACCGAACATACTCAGGGAGAAACGAGGAATGCCCAGGGTATTCTCCAATGAAAAGATCTTTACGCCAATGAACTCTGCTGTAAAGACATTCGCAATGAAAAAGCCGCCTAAGATGAGGAATAGACGACTCGCTTTATGATGAACAATTTGCGTAGGCAATGAAAAGGACTTCGATTCAGTCCTAATAATACTAGAAAATGCAGTATTGTTTGCATTGTAGTTGATAGCTGATCTATTAAGCTAAAATCTTCGTATAATAAGGATATGGCAAAGTTGAAGTATCTAGCAGGGTTAACAGTTCCGTTGGCAGCATTTGCAAGTATTTATTTTGATGGAGGGTGGTCTTACATCGCTCTGATATATGCATTTGGCGTACTCCCATTTCTAGAGATTGTACTTAAGCCTGACACCAATAATATGCAGGAAGCTGAAATGGAAGTAGCAAGAGATGACAGCATCTACGACCTGATGTTATATATCATGGTCCCAATCCAGTTTGGCTTACTCGCCTATTTCCTATACACAGTATCATTTATCGAGGTAAGCACTTTCGAATTCATTGGAAAGACAATTGCAATGGGAATTTCCTGCGGGGTACTTGGGATTAATGTTGCCCATGAGTTGGGACACAGAAGATCGGCTCATGAAAGAGTAATGGCCAAACTTCTTCTAATGACTAGCCTTTATATGCATTTTATAGTTGAGCATAATCGTGGGCATCACAACAGAGTCGCCACACCCGAAGACCCCACCAGTGCAAGATTTGGAGAACCTTTATATTTCTTTTTAGTGAGAAGCATAGTTTTCTCGTACCTGAGCTCATGGAATTTGGAATTCAACAGATTGGAAAAAGCAGGAAAGAACAAGTTCTCTATTGAAAATGAAATTCTGCGATTCACCTTTTTCCAGATAGCTTTTGTATTCCTTATCCTTTTTGTGTTTGGTCCGATAGGAGTTTTAGGATTTGTACTTGCCGCAACTATTGGATTCATCCTATTAGAATCAGTAAACTACATTGAACATTACGGTCTAAGTCGAAAGAAGATCTCGGAAGGCAGATACGAAAAGACCAGACACACTCACAGCTGGAATTCAGATCATCCTCTGGGAAGACTGGTTCTTTTCGAGCTTACCCGCCATTCTGATCATCATGCGTATTCAGGGAGAAAATATCAGGTTCTAAGGCATTATGACGATAGCCCACAAATGCCGGCCGGCTATCCTGCAATGTTGGTCTTGAGCACTATCCCACCTTTGTGGTTTTACGTGATGCATAAGAATATGAAAGCGCAGAACCTACCAATTGCGGCCTAGCGAACCAGGCCTTGAATCTCAAAAGGTAATTCAGATAAAGTGGCTACAACTCTTCCTACAGGAAGTCCGATAACATTATAGATGTCGCCTTTGATCTTCTTTACTGCAACTACGCCGATCCATTCCTGAATGGCATATGAACCAGCCTTATCAAAAGGCTTGTATTTCTTCACGTAATACTCGATTTGCTCTTTTGATAGGTCTCTGAATTTGACCTCTGTAGTGTCGGAGAAAGTGACTTTAGTATCACCGTACAGAATACAAACACCTGTGATCACATCATGCCAGCTGTTGACCATTTCCCCTATCATTTGAATGGCATGAGTCTCATCTTCAGGCTTCTCAAAGATCTCTCCATCCTTAAGCACGATCGTATCGGCAGTAAGCAGAACTTCATCTTTGGATAGATCAGCTTTTAGCGCTTCGGCTTTTAACTCAGCAAGGAACTCAGGTACTGATCTGGGGTCAAGGTCCTTTGGATAGATTTCCTCAACATTCTTCGTTCTGATCTCAAATTCCAGATCGGCCATCTTCAAGAGCTCAGATCTTCTTGGGGATTTTGATCCCAGTATGAGTTTATTGGGCATGGTAGAGGAGTTTTTCGAAAGGTAACCAGGCTAATGTGCTGACTCCAAGAAACAAGAGCACTTTTAATCCAAAACTTATCCTCTTTGCTGAATCCTCAAGATTTGTGAATGATATATATAGGATCAGAGCCAGGCTGATAGAAATTAAGATTCCAATTGCTGTGACTACTTCTACTGGCATAACCATCTTATACAGAATGTGAATCAAAAAACTCACAAGTAACACCAGAGGAAGGCAGACCAATGCCTTAAGAACTCTCTGATTACTTATTCCTGCTACAGTGGAACAGGAATTATCCAGATCTCTTTCTCTGTCCTCCACATCTTTGATCATCTCACGGCTTAGAGATGCTAGAAAAGCTAAAAGCCAAAAGGAAAGTGCAATATGCAGGATGTCATATCTAGCCATCATATCCTGAGGGATGCTTTTCCAAACCGGACAATAAGCCATAAGTATCACCACTGGAAAAATAGCTCCCGTAGCACTTAATCCTGCAACTGTGATATTACCAATCAGGGGAACACACTTCAGTTTGTAATTGTACCATGAGAGGAGGAGGATACTAAGGAATGGAATAATGTATATGTGCGCACTAATTGATGCAAGAGGTCCGAAAAGACAGAGGCTTAAAGCAGCAATTACGAGCAAGCCCATTACTATTTTACTAAGATTCTGGCCCATTCGGGCCGATAGGTTCTTCTTGCCAAATTTCAGATCCTGATCAAGATCCAGGTAGTCATTCTGAAGGTTTCCAAACATTGCCACAAGCACAGAAACAAGGCTTAGCAAGAATGCCTCAAGAATACCGTAGCATGGTTCTGTATCGGTGCAAAGCACCCAAACCTCTGCGTAGACACGCTGGTATACAAACATTTGACATAGAAAGAGAAAAGCGAGATTGCCAAGTCGAAGCTCACTAAAGATCCGAGGAATCATTTTTTGTTATGGTAGTTCTGTATGCTGGCAGTAAGGATACGATAAACCTCGCGGATCTCAGGCCACTCTCTTAGAAGATAGAGATGTCGGTCTATTGTCTTGGCATCTTTCCTAATGGCTGGGCCAGTTTGAACATCTGTAGCCTCTTCCCCATTTTGAATCCTTTTGTTTGATTCATCAAGAAGTGGCAGCAATAGGTCAAAAGGAACCTTACTCTCATTACAGACCTGTTGAGCAAGTGCGATAAGGTGATTGCTGAAATTTTGAGATAAAACTGCAGACAAATGCAAAAGACCTCTTTGCCTGCTATCCATTTCAAAGACCTTTTTACTTAAAGAATTCGCCAAGATCTCAAGGTTCACCTTGTCACCCTGATCCTGTGCCTCAATAAGTAAAGGAGTTTGCTTCCAATTGATGCTCTCCTTTCCATCAAAGCTCAGCAATGGGTAAAAGACCCCTCGCCTTACTCCGTATCCATTGATCTCTGATATAGCTGTTGCTCCGCTGCAATGGACAAAGAAACTGTTGGGAAATGATAATTCAGGAGCAAGGCTACTAATGGCATCATCTGAAACTGCCATGATGTATATCTCTGCTCCACGGTTTAGATGTCTTGGATCATCAGTAAAGCTCGTTTTAAGCTCATTCTCTACCCATTCCTTTGATTTGGCACTTCTATTAAAGACCTGAATGATCTCGTGCCCTGCAGATTGTATCGCGGGATAAAGCTGATGTGCCAGCTTCCCGGTTCCGATTCCTACTATTTTAAGTCTTCTTTCCACGGATAAGGTTGGATTTCCTGTTTTCCTCCACCCTACGCAAGATGCTAAAGAAAAATCCAATCACCATAACTATACAACCCAACCACAAAATGTTGATGTGCGGGAACTCTATAGCCTTCATGATGATGTAATTATCATTAGAATCTGCTTCGGTAACCTGTAATAGTATACCCTCTTTGTCTCCTAAAAGTTTTAAAATCTCGAAAGAAGCTGCGATATCATTAAGACTATCAGTAATCTGCGCCTCTATTTTATTCTGAATTGGGTCAATAATGTAGGCAGGTCGAACATCCTGTGGTGCCTTGGTCGTATCAAAATCAAAGACCGATAAAACGGCCGTCAATCGTGTCATACCGTTAGCCTCTTCACTCTCATCAATTGACTTCAATACGATGATCTTGGATTGAGTGAAGATCGTATCACCGATCATTAGCTCCTCTTTGGCAGACTTGATAATTGTGGTGTCGATTGGAACTGAAGTGACATGCGTAAATATGTCCTTATCCCATAAGTGCATTGTTGCCGGGTTGGCAGAGACACTCATACTTTTCCCATCAGATTGAACGAATGGACTTAGCACAAACTCTCGCTTAATAGATCCATCCTTAGGATTGATCATTTTGTATTCTACATCAAAGAATGTCTTGTACTTAGTGCTTCTTCTGCCTAGATAAGTGACATCGAATGAGCCCATCTTAACCGTACCATCTTTAGCTAGATAGCGGTTCTTGGCATTATTTTGATCCTCCTGAAACTCAGGTCCAAAGTCTATGTTCTCAAGATTTACACTAATAACCTTCTGATTCCCCTGAGAGATCAGGGCTCCCAATAGAAGCAGTGCCATGCCTACATGAGTAATGCTTCCACCATACAATCTCCAGTTCTTCTTCAGAGATACAATCAGGTATTCCAGATTAGCTACAATAGAGAAAACGGTAGTAAAGAGCAATAAGAAATAAGTAACCGGAACCTGATCGATCATGATGCCTATATCACTTGAATCTTTGAAAGGACCTAGCTTATAAAGCGGGAGTGCAATTACCACACTCAAAACGAGAGAGATGGTCGTAGGTATTGCAAGACTCTTAAGAACCTTCTTCCAAGGCGTATCTCTGTATCTAAAGTATTGCCCAACGGCAGTTAGAGATGCAATAATGATCCCGAACAGGATCTGGAACTTATTATAGTAAGCTACAGGCTGAGAGATCGTGAATTCCTGAAGATCAGGCATGAATCCCTGAAGGGGTTGAATAACAAGAATATTAAAGATTGGAAGACAGGTTGAGAAACCAATCTGCAGAGCCGAAAGACCTAGCACCAGAGAGCCAACAAACATCCAGAACTCCCTACTACTTAGCTTCTCTTCCTTCTTTGGTTCCGGGATCTTTCTCCATCTAAACAGCAACCAGACCAATGGAAGCAATCCAAAGAGAAGAAGGAAAAGAATCAATTGAACCTTTAAACCTGCATCTGTAAAACTATGTACAGAAGTTGTTCCGAGAACCCCACTCCTGGTTAAGTAAGTAGATAGAAGAACCAATCCAAAGCTTAGGATCGCAAATAGAAAGCTTGATCTAAGTCCATGCTTGCTATGCCGAAAGATCACTAGAGTGTGGATGAGAGCAACCATTGTGAGCCATGGCACCAGACTGGCATTCTCCACGGGGTCCCATGCCCAAAATCCTCCAAAACTCAATGCTTCATAGGCCCAGGCTCCACCCATAAGAATTCCCAAACCAAGTATTCCTCCGCTAAACAGCGCCCATGGTAAAGCTGCCTTTGCCCAATCCTTATAATCTTTCTTCCATAAGCCTGTAATGGCAAATGCGAAAGGAATAAGAGTTGAAGCAAATCCCAGGAATAGCACCGGAGGGTGGATCACCATCCAATAGTTCTGCAAAAGGATATTCAAGCCATTACCATCTTCAATTAGCTCCGGGTAGTTCTTTATCGTAAATGTCTGATCATCAGGGAATAGGTCCCTAAGTAGCACAAATGGGTTTAAGCCAACCTTCTCTCCAAATACGAAGATTCCCAGGAGCATTGTGCCAAGAAATATCTGGACAGAAGAAAGGACTGTCATAACTGGAGCTTCAAACTTTCCCGCTCTCCAGATCAGGATAAGACCCAGTACCATATGCCAGAACTGCCACAGCAGAAAACTTCCCTCCTGTCCTTCCCAAAAACAGGCGACCATATACTTCAATTCAAGGTCCCTTGAAGAGTGGTCCCACACATAATGGTAGTAGAACAGGTGCTGAAAGATCATGAAGAACAGCAGAACGAAGATCGATACGATCGCTATTCCATGCAGAGTAAATGAAACCCGCCCGATCTTTAGCCATGACTCTTTATCGGCCTGGTCAAGGCCAGATTTAGATGCCCGATAAAAGCCATAACCAGCAAGGATTGCTGCTATGAAGCTTAAAAAGATGAAGAGGTGGCCCAGATTTCCAATCCATAGCTCTTCTCCTATGTAAGGCGAGCTAAATCTATCGGCAAAAAATCCTCCTGCGGAAAGTAGAATTGAGGAGTTCCCCATTAAGCGTCCTTTTCTTTCAACTTGATCTCGTCATCGACGTATTTACTCGGACACTTGGTAAGGATATCGGAGGCGTAGAAAACACCGTCCTCATAAGCTCCTGTAACCACTATTTGCTCTGATCTTTCAAAATCAGTGGGCTTGCTGTCCTTGTAAACCACCTTCATCTCTACTCCATTTTCATCGGTCATGTAGAAAGAAAAGTAATTGGGATTCTCAGGGTCGTATACCATCTCCTTATCCTTGGATAGCTCGCCTACCACTTTCACTTCCTTCCCTTCCATGTCCTGGGCAGACTCAAAGTCCTCATAAGTAGTTAGGTCTGCCGACAGGGCAATGATAACTCCAACAGATACTGCGAGAATAACTAAAGCAATGATGTATGATCGTTTCATAAACTCAATGCAAAAATAATGCAATTTCAGTCCTTAAACCCTACTTATGGGTTGAGGTTCCTCAATACTTGCATATTTTAGAATAATGAGCTCAAAACAGTCAAAAATTGAAGAATTCGATCCAAATGGTATTGGACTTTTAGACGGTAATGTTTTTGGGCTCCCCTTCAGTTTTGAGGAGTCAGAGGTTGTTATTCTTCCCGCTCCCTGGGATCTGACTAGCAGTTTTGGCAGGGGATCTGCGAATGCTCCCTCTCTGATCTTATCAGCCTCAAGGCAGGTAGACTTGTTTCTGAAGAGTCATCCTCGTGCCTGGGAGTCGGGTTTCTATATGCTTGATGTCCCCGAAGAGATCCTGTCAAAGAACAATCAATTGTCTTCAATAGCCCGCGAGCTTATTCGCTTATTGGAGGCCGGAGAAACTGCTTCATCAAACTCTACAATTTCTAAGAGCTTGCATACGATCAATCTGGCTTGTGAAGAATTCAGATCATGGGTCTTTGAACAATCAGGAAGGCTCATTAACTCAGGCAAGAAAGTGATCTTAGTTGGAGGAGATCATTCGTGTTCTCTTGGTTTCCTACAGGCAGTAAATGCACAGGACCAGCCTTTCGGCATACTTCAAATAGATGCTCATGCAGATCTAAGGCCGGCATATCAGGGATTTGAGCAATCTCATGCTTCAATCATGCACAATGCCATGAAACTTGATCAGGTAGAACGATTGACACAAGTAGGACTGAGAGATCTTTGCGAGCAGGAATACGATGTGATCCAAAGCAATGCAAAGATCGAAGCCTTCTTTGATGAAAACATTCAATCTCATGTCAATAATGGCAACTCCTTCGCGGACCTTTCATCAGAGATCATTGATTCATTGCCCGATAGGGTTTACCTCTCCATAGACCTTGACGGACTTGACCCATCATTATGTCCAAATACCGGCACTCCCGTTCCGGGAGGATTATCCTATGCCCAGTTTAACATGCTGATAAAAGAACTAGAGGCTTCAGGAAAAGAAATAGTCGGTATGGATCTTTGCGAAACCGGTGATGGAGAATTTGATGCTAATGTGAGCGCTAGAATACTCTACAGGCTTTGCGCCCTCATTAGTTCCTGATTGCATGCAGGATCCTTTCCTTACCGGATAGATCTTTAATAAGTCTCACTTCAAACCCTTCGGAATAAAACTCTTTGATGTAATCGGCCCGAAGGGCATTCATTTCAAGGAGGATGTGAGTTCCCGGCTCCATGAACTCTCTGGCGTATTCTGCAATCAATTTATAAAATAGGTCTGGTTCTTCCTCAGGGCTGAAGAGTGCAAGGTCTGGTTCAAAATCGATAGTGGATCTTGACATCTGCGATTTCTCTGACGGGGGAATGTAGGGAGGATTACTCACCAGAATATCTGGAGTCTGTAGTTTGGACCAGCTTGACCTGTCAGTAAAATCAATCTCTTCCAGACTGATCTTTGCGCCGGTCTTTTCAGCATTAGACTTTGCAACTGCCAGGGCTTCGCTTGAGACATCAATTGCTTCAATTTCCCATGAAGGCTTTGATCTGGCAATACTAATTGCGATAGCCCCGGAGCCCGTCCCTATATCAAGGAGACGAGCATTTTCCAATGGAATCTTCTTTATTATGTAATCGACAAGCTCTTCGGTCTCAGGTCTTGGGATCAAGACTGATTCATTTACTTCAAACTCTAATCCGTAAAACTCTTCAGTGCCGAGGATGTACTGGATTGGTTCGCCTTGCTTTAATCTTTCTGTGATCGAATCAATCTTAGCTAATTGACTTTCATTTGCTTCAATATCAGTACTTAAGATTTGTGGGTAGCCTTTTTGAAATACTTCCTCTGCAAGCAATTTGAATAAATAATCAAGCTCATTTGAACTGTACTGTACTGCTAAGTTGTTTCTAAAATCAGACCGAAGGTCTACAAGGCGATTTGCTCTCACAAAACAAAGATAATGCAGTAGATGCCTTTGTATATTTGCGCCGTGAATTCTTCAGAACTATACATGAAACGATGCCTTGAGCTAGCTGAGCTAGGTCGGGGAAGAGTTGCGCCCAATCCACTGGTAGGAAGTGTCGTAGTTCACAATGACAGAATCATTGGAGAAGGTTATCATCAGGTCTATGGGAAAGCCCATGCGGAGGTGAATGCTATTGAATCTGTAAAAGACAAAGATCTGATCAAGGACTCGATCATTTATGTCAACCTGGA
>CAXDOZ010000043.1:0-17795 GCA_963991145.1 uncultured Chitinophagales bacterium
TGTGTATAAGAGACAGGATTAAAAGAAGAGGGCAAGCCGATGGAGGAAGCTCTTCTTGCAGCAGCAGAGGAATACGCTATTGAGTGTGCCATGCTGAAGGTGAATGGCTCAGAGACTTTGGATTTTGTAGTGGATGAGATGGTTCAGATCCACGGTGGCTTTGGCTACTCGGAGGAATATCCTGCGGCAAGAGCTTATCGCGACAGCCGAATTAATAGAATTTTCGAGGGTACGAATGAGATCAACCGACTATTAACCATGGACATGCTTTTGAAGCGTGCGATGAAAGGTCAGTTGGATGTGATGGGACCGGCGATGGCAATTCAAAAAGAATTGATGGCTATTCCGGATATGAGCACACCAGATGCTGATGATCTGTTCTTCCACGAGCGCAAGGCGATCAAGAATGCCAAGAAGGGCTTTTTGATGGTAGCCGGTGGAGCAGCTCAAAAGCTGATGATGGAATTGCAGCACGAGCAGGAGATCCTGATGAATGCTGCCGATGTATTGATGGATATCTATTTAATGGAGAGCTGTTTGTTGAGAACGCAGAAATTGATCTCTCTCCAGGGATTAGAAGCGGCGAAGTATCATATCGATATGACGCGCGTATTCATCAATGATGCCATGGAGCGTATCAATGTAAATGGTAAGCATGCGATCACTGCTTTCGCAGAAGGCGATGAGTTGAGAATGATGCTTATTGGATTGAAGCGCTTTACTAAGTACGAGTTTATCAATACTAAAGAGCTACGTAGAAATGTAGCGGATAAACTAATCGAAGAAAATGGGTATTGCTTTTAATTGAGCAATCTTATTATGTGGTTAGCACCAGAACCGCTCCCAGATGGGGGCGGTTTTTTTTTGATTTGGGGAGGGTAACGTTTAGTGTAAAATGCGTTTTAATGCATTTTACATAGTGTTGGCAGTATGTTTACTATTCTTCCTTTTATTAATGAGCCAGACCCCTAAGAGGATTAAAATAACTAGCCAACTCAAAGTGGAAAATCCTCCTTTCATCAGAGTAAAAGTATTTGCTGCCTTTATAACTCCTGACGATACATTTGTAGGATTTGTTATCATCAAGGAAATCAAGATGTTCTCAGAATAGTCAATGATCATGGTAATGAACGGCAGTATGTACAAGTTTGAAAAGATATGGTCCTGATGGATATAAATCAAATTAGATAACCGAATTATTAATGTACTTAAAAAGAGAGCAAGTAAAATTGGATATAGTATGTCAAGAAGGAATAGCTGTGGGAATAGATATAAATCAATAGTTGATTGATCTAAATTTCTGAGCATCATACTAGCTTCTGATTGAGAATATCCAAAAGTTTTCAAATCAAATGCCTCAGTGCCAAATTTGGCATTTAACCTGGGAAAGGTAAATAGCATCATTAGCAATAAGACAGTATGCGAAAGCAAAAACAAAGCTGTAATTCCTTTCTTTGTTGCTATTCTCTCCAACTTCTTGTGAATTTTTTTAAAAATCATTGCTATCTATTATCGCTTAATTTTTTATTAGGAAAGCTACTGCGATTGATTGGGTTTAGAGCCACCAATCATAAGAAAAATAAAAGCGTGGACCGATGTTATTATCAGCCCACGCTTTGTGATTTGTTTTAGGTTCTTCTATCTCAGGATATTTCAAAATGGTGATCCCATCTTCTGGAATCAAACCGTATAAAGCATCACAGATTTTTGCTTCCCGCGAAGTTCCAATTCGCCTAGCGCAGTTGATTTGACGGGGTTTGGACGAGGTCCCAGCTTATCCAGAAGGTATTTTGAGAGTACGATATCCTGGCCAAGTTCATTGCACTTTGACTGGATACGAGCTGCCGTATTAAGCACATCACCTGAGTAAACAATGTCCCGCTTCACAATACCGATCTCGCCCACCATAACACTGCCGTAGTGAAGCCCTGCTTTAAATTTTGGTACAGCGCCATCGTACTTCTCTTTGTAGTAGTCTGCTTTATCCAGTAAGCACTTTTCAATATCGAAATAGCAATGCAGGCAATTCACATCTTTTATCCCGGTTTCTGTTTTCCAGCTGATCACAATTTCATCGCCTACGTATTGGTAGATCTGACCTTCATTGTCCTGAATGGCCGGTGTGACATCTTTAAAGATATCCTTCAGGAAATTGAAATATTTTTCTTCTCCCAATTTCTCAGCTATCGTTGTTGAGCCGCGGAGATCCAGGAACATGAAAATGCGTTCTTCCCGCTTTGGGTGAAAGTACTTGCCAAGAATAAAGGACTTGAAAACTCCTGGTCCGTATTTATCATTGACCACCAATGCAATCAGTGTTACGATCACCACAGATAGCCAGATCAGGTAAACAAGGAATTGATCCAGAGAGAAGAACTGATCTATCAGGGCCTGCCCGGCTTCATTACTAAATAATGGGATATCCTCTTGAAAGACATTGATTATAAACAAGCCACTAATAAATGCAACAACAATAAAGATCAGGGTAAAGGAAATAGCCATGTTCAATAATGCCCATCCGTAGGGTTTTGTCCTCAGCCAATTCTCCCAGAAAAAGACCACTAATGATCCACCGATCAGTCCCGCCACCAATCCGGTTATGATGCTTCCCTGAAAATAGGAGATGATGTCTAGCTCTGCATTGGCACAATCGAAACGGGTCAGGGTCAGGTAACCTCTCATATATTGCGAGATCGAAATCAGAACCCAGAAAAAGGTGATCCAGGCGATCTTTTCTGCTTTATTCTTGAGCTTATTGTAATTGGAAGATTTCATTTTTATTCAAATTCTGAGAGTATCATTTCAACTTCTCCGTCAACGCAATCCGATTCCCCTCTGAATCTTCAAACTCGGCTACAAAGCCATACTCACCAACAGAAGCTTTCGGATACAGAATTTTGCCGCCATTAGTATTTACTGCTTTTAATACCTCGTCAATACTATCGGTATTAAAGTAAACGAGCGCTCCTTCTTTTGAAGGCTTGTAGATTTCTCCTTTTGCTAAAGCGCCAGTGATGCCTGAACCGGAATCTTTGAAAGGGAAGAAGGCCATTTCGATCTTGTCGATGATTCCCAATTCCATTTTGAAGCCAAACACCGACTCGTAGAATTTCACTGCGCGATCCAGATCTGTTACTGGTATCTCGAAATATCCGACGGGGTTTACTTTAATTGGCATAGAATCTCTTTCAATTATTGAGCAATGGAGTAACGATCATCAAAGTAATTCAATACAATCTCTCTCCTCTCATAATTATCAAGATCAAAAGCACAGTCATCCCCCTCCACCTCGTATTCTATCGACTCAATATCGATCTCGCAAATAAGCTGGTTTTCCTCTTCTCCAGGGCTTAAAATTACAGCCGGACGTTCACCTTTGTATTTACTGCAATCCTGAGATTCTGAATTGAGAAAATGGCCATAATTGATCGATGGCATGATCTCCTTACTGTGATCAATCCATTTTCCGTTCTCGAAGGCTAAGAATGAGATCCGTGTATCGGTGCAGCAGGCTTCTCCATAGAATTTGATGATTTGAACCACAGTGGATCCTTCGAAGTCCAGAAGTTTGAATTGGATGTAATTGCCACAGTCAACATTTGAATTGTAATAGGTGAAAAAGCCTGCAGGATTATTCTCATTATCGACCTTATACGCTCTATGATTGAGGCTGTCATAAATGCTTCCACTCTTTATTAAATCTCTTCTCATTTCATTGGAAAGCAGTAGCTCAAATCCACAGTTATTTGGCCATGCCAGAAAAGAATCAGGAATTGCAATTACCATTTCATGTAAGGTCTCCATGGAAGATTGAGCCTTTACAGGCCGAGGGAGAATTGAAATGATTGTAAGTAAAAGAAAGAGTGATCTCATTAAATTTCTTTAAGTCAGAATTTTCACCAGGCCATAAGCCATAGCAGCCAGGAGCAGAGCTCCAATCCCGAGAAAAATATAAGCACCCTTAGTGATATCCTTTATTGTCTTTTTAATTTCCTCTCGATCATTGACATTGGGGAACTCAGTGTCTGGTACTTCTTCTCCAAGAAATTCACATAGTGGTTCCCAGCCTTCTGTTACTTTGAAGATCAATAACCTATCGGCCGGAACGGCTGCCTTTATTTCTTCTATATGCTCATTGTAGCGAGCAATTGCGGCTTCCTTGTTCTCCATGGTTCCTTTATGAGATCGCTGCCAAATAAGTCTGGAAGTCATGTTTCCCATTTTTTTGGCAAATGGAGTAAAGAGGCGCAGAAATTTAAACTGCCACATGCTCTCGGTAAAGTAGATGGTGTCCATGGTGCTTTCATACCATGCTTCGGGGCCGCGTGGATGCAAAGTGACAAGTACCTTAGCCTCAGGGTATGCTTCCAGCAATTCTCTCCAGACACAACAGCCAGGATTATCTACAGTAGCAGTGTATTTTTTAAAGACCTGATCCCAGTTGTGCTGCTCGCCAGCGGGGGCATTTGCTACATCGTTCCAGAATTCGAGATGACCTTTATTCTCTTTGTTTTCAATTATCTCAAACATGTGATAGCAGGGGTAGCCTAAGCTGTTTAAGGCAGTACAGGTGGAGAGTGTTCCGGTTCTTCCAAAACCTGCTCCAATAATTTTTAAACTCATTTGGGGGTTGATAAAAGCTTATCCTTCTCGCGGGCCTTAGAGTCAAGGCATCTGAATTCAACTCTTTAAATAAAATGGAAAAGCAGTATCTGAGCTTTTACTCTTTGAAAATGGGATTTAATTCTACCTTCTCCTCTTCACTTCCTCGATTTTCTCACTTGTAACTTTTAACAAGTCAATCTCCAATCTATCACTCAATTTGATCAGATAGATCATTACATCTGCCATTTCTTTTGAAAGCTCTTCTTTGTTGAGTGCCTCAATTTCTTTACCACGTAGTCTAAGGGTCTCATCCCACTGGAAATGCTCCAATAGCTCAGCTGCTTCAAGTACGATCGACTTTGCAAGATCTCCGGGCTCAGCCTGAGTCCATCCACGCACCCGATCCATCTCTTTAATATTGACTTGTAATTCTTTGTAGGTCATAAAAGGAAAGTAAGCATTCTGCTGCTAATCAAGGAGGTATGTGAATTGACATTTCATGAATTCGCCCCTCTTTTCTTATTTTCAATACAAAATCAGCCCCCATGGATTTTAAACTGCTTTTCCCGATCCTGCTTTTTGCTTTTGTTTTTTCGTCATGTGAAAAGGAAGAAGAGCCCGATGGTGGAGAGAATCCGCCTCCGGTTGATATCAGTCAACAACCAGCGAGTGTGGGCGATTACCGACAGGGAGGAATCGTCTTCTGGGTGAATCCGGCTGATAGTACTCAGGGATTGATCGTGGCCACGAATGATCTTTTCCAATCCGTTCGATGGGGTTGTTACGGCACTTTTATTGGTCATGTGAATCAGGCTCGATTGACAAACCTTTATGGAGGAGAGCAAAACACCGCCGACATCCGGTTCAGTTGTAATTCTGCAGATTGTGCCGCTTATTACTGTGATGTAGCTGTCATCGAAGGATATTCAGATTGGTGGCTGCCAAACAGAGATGAGTGGAGAGAGATAGTCAAGTACCTTGATATTATCGAGGCTGCGGCAGCTTCTACTCCCGGAGGAAAGGGATTCTACGATAAGTATTGGACAAGCAATCAACCTAGCGGAGTAGTTGGTGAAGATCTCGCGCGATCATTTGACATTCGGAATAATATCTATGATCTCGACAGTAAAAATGAGCTATTGAGTGTTCGGCCAGTCAGAGCATTTGCTCGATAGGTTCTTCTTCTTCGACGAAGCCAAATTAAAAAAGGATAGATGAGATCACCTATCCTTTAGTATTTCAAACAAGCCTGTATTGATATAGATCGTTTCTCTTCCAATTTTTTGCGCTGAGAGAATTCCAACCGCACTCAAACCTTTTAGGTACCGAGACGCAGCTTTTCGCTCTACGCCCAATTTATCTACCACAAAGTCAATTTTACAATATGGCTGCTCAAAGATCAATTCTATCAGTTCTTTCTTGAATAACTTGGGTTGCTTGTCTTTGACCTTTTTAATTGCATGATCGAGCTCGGCATTGATTTGATCAATTTTGCTTATGGTATGCCTCGCCGTTTCCTCTATTGCATGTAGCATAAATAGGATCCAGTTAGTCCAATCCCCTTTTCTGTTCACTTCATTTAGGAATTTATAGTACCCATCTTTATGCTGGATCAGGTAGGAACTTAAATATAGAATTGGGATATCTAGTAGCTCATTCATGCTCAGAAACAGAATGTTCAAGATCCTTCCAGTTCTTCCATTGCCATCATAGAAAGGATGAATACTCTCAAATTGATGGTGAAGAATTGCAAGATTGATCAAAGGAGGGATTCCCTGATCTGCTACATTGAACTGATCAAGGAAATTCGAAAGCAAAGTCAAAATTGTTTCTTCATCCTGAGGAGGAGTATATACCACCTTTCCTGTTCGATCATTCTTTAAGACCGTACCTGGAGTGTTTCTGATTCCCGCCTGATTCTCTAAGATGATCTGTTGAATTTTGACCAGATCCTTCAATCGAATGAAGCCCTGCTTCTCAATTATACTAAAGCCATGATAAAGAGCCCTTCGGTAATTGATCACCTCCTTTACAGCAGGCTCCATTTGCAAACTTGAGCTGATTGCACGGTACAATTCATCCTGACTGGTAATGATATTCTCGATCTCTGAACTATCTTTTGCTTCCTGTAGAACAACAGCATTGATCAGCATAGATTGATTAGGGATGGTTTTAGCAATTCCCTTCAATTCGCCTATGGCCTGATTAGCTCTACTATCTGCTTTCAGAATCTCAACAGTCTCGTAGTTAGCCTTATCAATTGGCAGGGTATAGTATGGTGAAAATTGTCTCACAACTTCTAAACGTGTACCAAAAATATAAAAAATGGTACACGTTTTAAACTCATGAGACTTTTTGTCTCCTATTGGGGATCCATCTTCTCATAGTCCAGCCTCACATTGACCTCACCATCTAGTTCTGCATCGAAGTATAGTTCGTGGTCAGCTAAAAGCTCTAACCTTAATGTCTCACCGGCTGCTAATGGTATCATGTTGAGGATCTCTCCATCTTCCTGAATCCTCAGTGAAAGCGGATTCTTTCCGAAGTTCTCAATTACTGCAATGCAATCTTCACCGTAATATGGATTGATGGAGCCATCCTGACCTTTTCCTTTGCCCGTCATGAGCATGACTTGCCCGGCTTCGAGTGAGAAATCAGTTTGAGCAAAAGAATCAAATTGAAAAAATGCGAGTAGTCCGAGAGTGATGATAAGTATTTTCATGAGCTTAAGAACAGGATGCAATAGGTCTGGTTTAAGGAAAGAAGTTAAGAAAGCTTAATTATCCCACTGCGTCCGCCGTAGTTTCAACGAAGGCGGATCCCATTATCCCACTACCACATTAACTAGTTCCCTTAAACTTCAAATCCTTCTCCAGCGCCTGAATCATTTTCCCGGCGACATCAACATTCGAAACACCTTCAATGCCTTCTAAACCAGGAGAAGAGTTCACCTCTAGAAGTAATGGGCCATTCTGACCGCGAATGATATCTACACCTGCTACTTTCAAGCCCATGATCTTGGTAGCTTTCAAGGCTACTTTTCTCTCTGTTGGAGTGATTTTGATCGTTTTGGTAGATCCACCTAAATGAACATTTGCTCTGAACTCACCCGGAGCAGCAGTTCGCATCATGCTTGCCACAACTTTTCCATTTACCACAAAGCATCGAATATCTTCTCCCTTGGCTTCTTTGATGAATTCCTGAACCAGGATATTCGCCTTCAGGCTCTTAAAAGCATTGATCAAACTCTCAGCTGCTTTTTTAGTTTCGGCCAGTACCACGCCCTTACCTTGAGTTCCCTCAAGGAGTTTTACAATAAGTGGAGCACCGCCAACCATATTAATCAATTCCTCTGTGTCAAGCGGGGAGTTGGCAAATCCCGTAGTTGGAATCGGTAATCCGCTATTGATCAATAATTGTAATGCGAAAAGCTTATCACGCGATTTCGTAATTGAAAAAGCTGAATTCAGTGAGTAAACGCCCATGGCCTCGAAATGCCTGGTTAATGCACAACCGTAAAATGTAGCGCTAGGTCTGATCCTGGGAATGATCGCATCAAAATTATCGAGGACTCTTCCGCCACGATAATGGATCTCCGGACTCTTACCATCTAGCTTAATGTAACAATCCTTTATTGTGAGGAATTCAACTTCATGTCCGCGCTCCTGTCCAGCTTCAATGATCCTTCTATTGCTGTATAGATTAGGATTACTGGCCAATAGGCCGATTCTTAATCCGGTAGGTTTTACAATATGGGAGCGGTAATACTGAGAAATAAGATCTTCAGAAAGCTCACCCAGAACACATTTCGATTCTGGATCTACCAGCATTTTTCCTCGCATTGCCTGTCGGCCCAATAGCATCCTGAATCCCATGCTGTCCCTGTTGGTCAAAGTCACTTCAACCTCCCAGGTGTCTTCGGCAATTGAAAGAATGGTCTTGATCACATAGCGCATTTCGCTTACACCACTTGAGCTCTTAACTCTTCTCTTATCAAAAACAGGAGCCTCACAGTGCACAGTGGTTTTCCCATCATCCTGAAGTGGATGTACTTCGAATTTCACCCAGGGATTTCCCTCTCTTTTGAAAGGTGTGATATCAACGGCATGAAGGGAGGACGTTTTTGCTCCTGAGTCTACCCTTGCCTTTAAAGCAGGGATATTGATCTCGGGGAATGCACACCATTCCTCACTTCCTACAATGATTTTTTCAGTAGCCATGATTTAGCTTTTCTATAGAGAATAAAACTATGGGAATTGTGCTATTCTACAAGTGCTTTAAATCCTCCGTAAACCATTCTTTCTGCATCAAAGATCAGTCGGTCTACATTGGTAAGAGGTGCCACGATCTCAGCCATTCTGGGATCATTTGGCACTTTCTCATTCGCGGAATCTCTTACTTCCTTAGATGGGAATAATACCCAACCGAAGATGATCTCTTCATCATCCTTTACCTCAGCGGCTTCTAAGAAAGATCTCGTTCCTTCCAGACTCATATCATCTCCCTGAAACTCGAAATAGGCAATTGCACCGTATTCTTTCCAGATCTCAGCAACCTGTTTAGCAACTTTCCTGTACTCATCTAAATGAGCTTTTGGAATCGGGAGGATGAAGCCATCAATGTAATTTGCCATAATTGAATCTTTAGTCAGGAAGCGGAATCTACAAGATCAGAAAGATCAGATCTGCAATTAGGAATGCAATAAGAACATAGATCAGGATCTCCATTTTTAATTTACTCCGGATTGAAAATAAAATAGAAACAAGAACCAGTAATGGAAGAATAAACCCTGATACCATTCTTAAAGAAAAAACTGATCTATCTTCAGATGAAACCAATTTATACCAGTTTACTTCTTTGAAGATCGGGGAGATAGAGTATTCGATCATTCCATCCTCAAGGTCTAATTCTGCAAACTCCTCTGAAACTGAAAAATCGTGTTCGCTTGTATATACTCTGTATGAGTAGTGGTAGTTCTTCGCTGCATTATTGTACTCCTGAAGCTCCTTTTTGAGCTCCACGATCTGATCGTTTACAATCCTGCCAGGCAGAAGATAATCAGCAAGAATGACAAGTGTCAAAAGGGCGAAGAAGGCGTAAATTGAATTTTGTAGTGTATTCATTTCTCGGATGAACCTAACAAAAATAGCTACCCTTTCTTCCTGAAATCAGGGAATGGAATGTAGGTCTTATCTCCAGGCACTTTGGGGAATCTCTTGTTTTCCCAGTCATCTTTTGCCTGCTTCAATCGCTCCTTGCTGCTTGAAACAAAGTTCCAACTAAGGAAACGCTCTTCAGATAATGGCTTACCGCCAAAGATCAGGATCTGTGTATCCTTATCCATGCAGATCTCACATTCCTGATCAGTCTTGCTTACCAGCATTTGGCCAGCCGAGATCTTTTGATCTTCGGAAGTGATCTCACCGCGCACGATCACGAAAGCGATTTCTCCATCTAGTTTATCTCTTAGATCCAGTGTTGTTTCCCGATGCGTGCTAATATCTACCATGAATAGAGGAGAGAATCCTTTCAGCGGTCCTTCCTTACCAAAGCCTTTCCCGGCTACCAGCTTGATGGTCAAACCGTCCTCTTCCCAAACAGGGACACTGTCTTTAGAATAGAAGTCAAATTGAGGATCCATTTCCTCCAACTCCTTAGGCAAAGCCACCCAGATCTGGTAGCCATGCATCTCAAAGTCCTCTCCATTTCTAAGGTGCTGAGGAGTTCGCTCGGTATGAGTTACTCCCTTACCGGAAGTCATGAAACCGATATCACCCGGACCAATAACCTGAACTGCACCTGTACTATCGCGATGTTCTATCTCACCTTTGAAGAGATAGGTCAATGTGCTCAGACCGATATGAGGGTGCTGATCGACATCCATATATCTGCCAGGTCCGATAGTGGCGGGTCCCATATGATCGATAAAAGTGAAAGGACCAACCTGTCTTTTCTGACGAAAGGGTAGGAGCCTGCCTACGATGAAGTTTCCAATATCCGACTGTCGTTCCTCGACGATGAGTTTGTTGTTTGCCATAAGATGAATTTAGGGCAAAACAACTCAAATCTGACTAGCCAAGAGCAAATGCCCTTTGAATTGGCCAATCGTCTTCGTAACCTCTTTTAAGATTCAATTCTGCGATCTCGGCATCGGTAGCAAGGCAGTCGTTTAGATCAGACATGATCTTGTCTTTATCCAAACCCTGACCAATAAATACAATCTCATTTTTGCGATCTCCAAAAGTATCATCCCAGCCCTGTTCAATTTCGGCCTGGTTTTCAACGAAAGCCATATACTGCTTGCGTTCAGCCATGTCCATACTCGACCACCAAACGCCTGCGCTATCCGCTTTTAATGATCCACCGGCCTGACCCCAAACGAGGGCTTGCTCAGGTCTGGAATCGATCCAGAATAACCCCTTGCTTCGGATAATTGAATGAGGGAATTTATTGACTACATAAGACCAGAATCGATCTGAGTGAAAGGGCTTTTTAGATCGGAATACAAAAGAGCTGATTCCGTATTCTTCAGTTTCCGGTGTGTGCTCATCTTTTTGCAATTCCTCTAACCATCCGGCGCTTTGCTCGGCTTCTTCGAAATTAAAAAGTCCGGTATTTAAGATCTCTGTCGGGTCAACTTTGCTGTAGCTTGATTCGATGATCTTGGCGCCCGGGTTTAACTTTTGAATTACAGTTTTAAGGACTCCTATGCTTTCTGGAGTTACAAGATCTGCCTTGTTCAGGATGATCACATTTGCAAACTCAACCTGGTCGGTCAAAAGATTCACGATCGTGCGATGATCACCTTCGATGTCGGTAAGGTTTCTGTCGGTTAGTCTTTCAGGACTACCAAAATCTCTAAAGAAGTTAAATGCATCAACTACAGTAACCATGGTGTCAACGTAGCTGAATTTCGACAGGTCGATATTGTTTTCTTCATCGATAAAAGAGAATGTCTGCGCCACTGGAATTGGCTCGCTGATTCCAGTACTCTCGATCAACAGATAGTCAAAGCGATCCTCTCTTGCAAGACGCTCTACTTCAACCATAAGATCTTCTCGAAGGGTGCAGCAGATACATCCATTACTCATCTCAACTAGTTTTTCCTCTGTGCGGGAAAGAACGTTCTCGTTTTTCACGAGCTCTGCATCGACATTCACTTCACTCATGTCGTTGACAATCACTGCTACTTTTAGTCCTTCCTTATTGTGAAGTACGTGATTAA
Source organism: uncultured Chitinophagales bacterium (assembly GCA_963991145.1). Classification (GTDB taxonomy): domain Bacteria; phylum Bacteroidota; class Bacteroidia; order Chitinophagales; family JABDMM01; genus CAXDOZ01. The sequence continues at coordinate 11,831 of CAXDOZ010000043.1, forward strand.
GCAAGGTGGTTTTCCCTGCACCTAAAAATCCACTGAGTACTGTTACCGGTAGTTTCTTTTCAATCGTATCCATGCTTGATTCAAGATTATTTATTGGAGCTGCAAAGCTATTAAGAAATGCCTAGATGCAACAGAGTTGCAGGAACGATTGTTCGATTATTTTTGATCTCTACCCAATTGCTCAACTTTGGCCAGCCATTTCTTTCTCCATTCTTCTTTTGAGTCTCTAAGAGGAGCAATATATGTTACCCCAACCGGCTTAATTCCGCAAAATTCCAGAGTACCTCTCTTGAATTGATTGAGCATTGGTCTTCTCATAAAGAGGCGGTCGAAAAAGTTAGGGGTATCAGCTGTTACGATGATCCTTGCGGATCTTCCTTTGAGAAGTTTTTTTGGTAATGGTTTGCCCTCTTCGAACTTAAATGCGATTCCCGGTAGGAATGCTCTGTCGATAAAGCCTTTCATAATTGCGGGAATACTGTACCACCACATTGGAAAGACCCAAACGATATGATCAGCGGCTTTTATTTTTTCCAGGGCTTCTACGAGATCCGGCTCCAGTTCCATTTCCTTTCGATAACCGAATTCCAGATTGGGATTGAAATTAAGATCGCGAATGATCAATTCACTCAATTCAGCTCCTGATTCGAGAGCACCTTTTTTGTATGCTTCATAGAGAGCGACATTAAAACTCTCTTTATCTGGATGTCCGCTGACTAAAAGGATCTTGCGTTTCATAAGGCCTGACGATTTCTTGCCTTAATATTATCGATTAATGTTGTTAGGAGAGTTGATGCTGATCAGCCCCTTTAGTAACATTTACTACTTAGTCTCCTGCATTTCTCTGATCTGCTTAAGAACCATTTTCTTCGGCGCAAGTGGAGCAAAAGCCATGTTTATCTTTTGGAAAGTGGTCAATCCGGAAATGACATCCAACTTACCGGTCAGGATAGCATTGTAGCCGTCTTCTGCAACACTCCTGGCGCTAGCGGTTTTGTTGAATAGATCAGTTTTATCCATACCGGAGGTCCGGGCAAATTCAGTTTCAGTTGCTCCCGGCAGAAGTGCAGTAACTGTAATATTTGTATCGTATAGTTCTTCAGCAACTGCCTTACTTATTGACGTAACATAAGCTTTACTGGCATAGTATACGGCCTGCAGTGGCCCCGGTACCAAAGAAGCAGTAGAAGATGTATTTAAGATCTTACCACTATTTCTAGAAACCATCTCAGGAAGGAATAGATACATGAGTTCTGTGAGGGAGGTCATGTTTAAATTGATCATCTGCAATTGGCGGTCCCATGATAACTCATGAAATTTACCTCTCAAGCCAAAGCCGGCATTATTGATCAAATAGTCAACACTTAGGCCCTGGGCTTTTACTTCCTCAAAAACGTCTTTCGCAGATCCTGGAACACTAAGGTCCTTTGCGATAGTAGTAACCTTGACACCTTTCTTTTCTAATTCATCCTTGAGCTCTTTCAACTTGTCTTCTCTTCTGGCGATGATGATCAGATCTCCTCCTCGCTCAGCGTGAATGGTGGCAAATTCTTTTCCAATTCCACTACTCGCTCCGGTAATCAATGCTGTTTTGTTCATTTTTTTTGATTTGGTCAATTCCTTAAGATGATAGTTCGTACTTGATTTTTACTGTCTGAAAGGCTTAAAATATAATTCCCCTGAATCTCAGGTTTTTTAATTTGGGTTTGATCAGCTTCTCCTTCACCCTGATCTATCAAGGCTCCAGCCAGATCATACACTACCCAATCAAAGTCTTTAGCAGATGGCAACTTAACGACCCACATATTGCTCATGTTCAATATGGATACATCTCTGAATACCTCGGGGATATTTGTCCCTGGCCCGCTGGTGTCGACAGTTGCTAGGAAAAGGGTGTAAAGCGAATCAATAGGATCCACTGAATAATCTCCCGGAACTGAAGGAACTATAAGATCCAGACTTGGAGTCAGACCTAAACCGTCTGTGGTATCAGCGACTCTTAAGTAAGAAGAGAGTGAGGATAAGCCAAATGGTGCACAACGACTATCGGCACCAGCCGTATTTGCAGCGAGCATAGCTGCCATCAACCTGAATTCTAATGGTTGGCCGGCAGTTCTCAAGTAGGCAGCTTCCATCGAATCGATGATGCTCGAATCTAAAAGGATATTTCCCTGAATTGCATAATCAGCTCCTACCTTGTGATACTTGACATCAAAACAATTCACTCCGGTGTAAGCTGCAGCTTCCGGTCCACCCGGCATGATTGCAGCAATACCATATTGTCTTTGACTCGGGTCACCCTGTGCATCATTATTGATCAACCAGTTAATGACCTGTTGGGGAGAATCACCGGCAAGCAATCGAGCCTTGGCATTCAATTGATTACTGCCCAGATAAAATGATTGAGTATTGATCGCACCTAAACCAGGAATAAGATCACCAATTACCGATACTCCGCCAGCAAGCGCCTGATCGTCGATGCAGGACGCACCCGCACTTCCTACGCGGCCCGTGGCAGTGTCAACAGCAACAATAGAATAGGTATCCTGAGCCTGAAGGCTTGTAAATAAAATGATTGATAGGAGGGTAGCTAAGTATTTCATTTCATTAAAATACTTAATTGCCCTTTTAGTTGACCTTCACGATCGCCTTGGTGGGATCGTAACCCGGTTCGCCATTGGCAACCATCTCGCTTGGGTTGTAATGTCTGATCAGCACATTGAACTTACCTGTGGTGTTCCCTTCTCTGATCGGGATATTGTTAACTTCTCCATCGCATCCAAAACGAATGGTGTAAGTGCCATCCTCATTCATTACAGGATCCATCTCGCTTGAGATATTGGCGATATCATTGAACATGCGTCCATTGCCATTATAAACAGTAGCCGACCAAAATGAAATATCCTGAGGATCGACAAAAGTCATCTCATAGCAACCTTCCATATCGTAATAAGGGCTGGTCTGATAGATGTTGTCTTCAACCATGGCTCCACCCCATCCGCCGGCGGCGCCAACAAAATTCATATAAGGCGTTTGACCTGTTTCCGGGCTACCAAATGCCTGAGACTGATCATATCCTTCGCCAAAGATCTCATTTCCTTCAGCCTCAACCGCCTTGAAAGACTCCATATCCCATTCTTTAACTACAAATGGATTGTCGCTCGCGGCTTCAATAGTTACATTTTTTCTGGCATCATCTTCAAGTGCGCGAACGATCACGAATGCAAAATCAGTCTTTGCTGTGATCTCGTGTCGGCCAGAGCCATAGATCATTGGCTGAGTCTCGTGATTCTCATCTACGATCTGAGTAGAAACATATTGGTCCGTTTCTGGAATAGTGATAAAAGCACTTCCTTTTGAAAGGTCGAGTACACAAGCCGAGTAGTAAGTGTCTCTGTTCATGCGCACAACAAATTGCTCATCCGGATTACTCGAGGGAACCGGCATCCAGATGAATTTATTGATACCGCCAGCCTTGTCTACGATCACTCCAAAACGCATATTGGTGTAAGCTTGCGCGAAATTGTCCTGGGTTACGATTATAGCAGTTGACTCAGTTTGCTCAGTACCTTCTTCGGTACCCTCTGATGTCTCCTCGCTCTCGGTTGAGCTTTGACAGGACATGAACAGACTTCCAATAATTGCTGCGACTAGAAATAGGGAATACTTTTTCATTTCAAAAGATTTTAGGTGGGCTATGAAATGAAAATAGCGTAATTAAAATATATATAAGAGTCTTTCCAGCCTAGCCTATAAACTTTGATATAAAGCCCTGCACTTTATCCATTAAGCTATTATCCGGATTGGGATGTTCGCGATGCTCAGCATTATCCAATTTCTCTTTGTGTGGCTTCGACCATTGTTCCCATTGCTGCTTATCGGCCTCAAACTGCTTTTTGAAATCGGCCAGCATGGCCTCGTAATTTTCTAAAGGAAACTCAAGTACAGGGGCTTTTTCAAACCATTGAACGGTAGAACCTATATTCTCCGGCTCATAAGATTCAGTCTTATCAAAGCCAATGCGATTCCACTTGATCGTAGATCCCGTGTTTTCAATTTCAGCATCGAGAAGAGTGCAGAAAAAGTCACAATCATCCGGGCACATCAAAATGGGGCAAATGCTCTTTTGGCCTGCCTCCGGCAGGATGCGTTCCCAAACCACCTTGCGCTCAGACTCCAATTCCATCCAGTAAAGCAATGTTGGGACCAGGCCTTTGTATTCCTGCCCGGGATAAAGTTCATCCAGCATCTCATCGAGCCAAACTCCGTCGACTTCAAAATTCATGAAGTCGGGATAAGCGTCATAATCGCTCTTATCGAGTTTGCAGTGAATGCTGTTCATCAATACAAATGTATTTAAGCAAGGACTAGTAAGAAGCCAGGTGGCTCGGAGTAGCCATTCTCTTAGCCGGAGGAGCAAACTTGGTCAGCTTGATCCCGTCAACTGCTGTTTCGTACTCATCCATTGTTGGAGTACGACCCAGAATGGCAGAAAGAACAACAACCGGAGTTGAAGCCAGAAGTGATTCACCTTTCTTACGATCAGAGTCTGCAACTACACGTCCCTGGAAAAGACGGGTCGAAGTAGCCAAAACAGTATCACCTTTCGCAGCCTTCTCCTGATTACCCATACATAGGTTACAGCCCGGGCGCTCGAGGTACATCATGTTTTCGTATTCTGTACGAGCAGTGTTTTTTGGAGCGAGATCATTGAATTCAAAACCTGAGTATTTCTGCAAGATCTCCCAATCTCCTTCTTCCTTTAGCTCATCAATGATATTGTAAGTAGGTGCAGCAACAACAAGTGGAGCATTAAACTCAACCTTGCCCTGTTCCTTCTCGAGATTTCTTAGCATTTGAGCTACGATCTTAAGATCTCCTTTGTGAACCATGCAGGATCCAACGAAACCAAGATCAACGTGCTTTTCGCCTTCGTAATAATTCAGCGGGCGAATTGTATCGTGCGTGTAGCGCTTTGAAACATCCTCATTATGGACATCCGGATCTGCGATCATCGGCTGAGAAATGGCATCCAGATCAACTTCAAATTCTGCGAAGTACTTTGCATTCTCATCTGGAGCAAGAGCAGGTTTATCACCTGAGCGGATTTCAGCGATTCGCTTATTAGCTCTATTGATCAATCCCTGAAGAACAGCTTTCTCATTGTCCATTCCCTTATCGATCATGATCTGAATTCTTCCCTTCGCGATCTCCAATGATTCTATCAATGTCTCATCCTGAGAGATACAGATAGAAGCCTTGGCTTTCATTTCTGCTGTCCAGTCAGTAAAGGTGAATGCCTGATCAGCTGGAAGCGTTCCAATGTGAACCTCGATGATCCTTCCCTGGAATACATTTTCACCGCCAAACTTGTGCAACATCTGTGCCTGAGTAGCATGAACAACATCGCGGAAGTCCATGTAATCTTTCATTTCACCTTTGAAGGTCACCTTCACAGATTCAGGGATCGGCATGGATGCCTCACCTGTAGCAAGTGCAAGTGCAACTGTTCCGGAATCGGCCCCAAAGGCCACACCTTTCGACATTCTGGTATGTGAGTCACCACCAATGATGATCGACCAATCATCAACCGTAATATCATTAAGAACCTTGTGGATCACATCTGTCATCGCGTGATACTCGCCCTTTGGATCTCTCGCTGTGATCAAACCAAAGTCGTTCATGAATTTCATTAGTCTTGGAATATTCGCTCTCGCTTTGCTATCCCAAACTGAAGCAGTGTGACAACCCGACTGGTAAGCTCCATCAACGATTGGTGAAATAACCGTCGCTGCCATTGATTCAAGTTCTTGTGAGGTCATCAAACCAGTCGTATCCTGTGAACCAACGATGTTCACTTCAACACGAACATCAGATCCGGCGTGAAGCACTTTGCCCGGAGTAGTTCCAACTGCATTTTTATTGAAGATCTTCTCAACTGCAGTCAATCCCTGCTTATCATTCG
>CAXDOZ010000044.1:0-17572 GCA_963991145.1 uncultured Chitinophagales bacterium
GATCTGGAAGAAAGGTTAAAGAATAGCTAGAATATAATGTATCAACAGACCATTAAGCAAGCAACTGAATTAAAAGGAATTGGCTTGCACACAGGAGAAGAAGTAACCCTCAAATTTTTACCATCCAAGCCTGGTACAGGAATTTCTTTTCAAAGAGTAGATCTGGAAGGAGAGCCAAGCATCCCAGCAGATGTTGACCTTGTTGTTTCTGTTGAAAGAGGAACAACACTGCAGAAAGGTGAGGTAAAAGTCGCTACCGTTGAGCATTTAATGGCGGCCATTAGCGGCATGGAGATCGATAATATGATCGTTCAGATCAACAGTGTTGAAGTCCCTATCATGGACGGAAGCTCAATGCCTTTCATCGAAGCAATTGAGAAAGCTGGGATTGAAGAGCAAAGCGAAGAAAGAGATGCTTTTGAACTAAGAGAAACAATCTCCTGGAAAGATGAAGAAACAGGAGTTGAAATGCTAGCAATGCCAAGCAGCTCTTATAAGCTCACAGCACTGATCGATTATAAATCACCTGTTTTAGGCCAGCAGCACGCAAGTCTTGACAGACTTTCAGAGTTCAAGAATGAATTCTCTGGAGCCAGAACTTTCTGTTTCCTTCATGAACTAGAGCAATTGGTAGATGCCAATCTCATTAAAGGCGGAGACCTTAACAATGCGATTGTTGTAGTTGATAAGCCAATAAGTGAAGAAGAAAGACTTCGTTTAGCTGAAATATTCCAAAGACCTGATATTCAAGTAGTAAAGGAAGGCATCTTGAATAATGTTGAGCTGAGATATCAGAATGAGCCAGCTAGACATAAGCTATTGGATATGGTTGGTGATCTGGCCTTGATCGGTAGACCAATCAAAGCAAACATCATTGCATCAAAGCCTGGTCATAAGGCAAATGTTGAGTTTGGGAAGATTATTAAGAACCATATCAAAGCTCAAATTAGAAAGCCATCAGTTCCAAAGTACGATCCCGATGCTGAGCCGATAGTAGACCTGCCTGGAATTCAGGGGCTGCTTCCACATAGAGCACCTTTTCTTTTTATCGATAAGGTAATTTCTCTTACTCCAAAAGAGGTTGTAGGCGTCAAGGGAGTAACTTTCAATGAGCCTTTCTTTAATGGTCACTTCCCTGGAAATCCAGTGATGCCGGGAGTTATTCAAATTGAAGCAATGGCTCAAACCGGTGGAGTACTGGCATTGAATACCGTGGAAGACCCGGAAAACTATGACACCTACTTCCTGAAGATCGATCAGGCGAAGTTTAAGAGAAAAGTAGTTCCAGGCGATTCACTGATCATCAAAATGGAGCTGATCAGTCCGATCAGAAGAGGAATCGTTGAGATGAAGGGAACTTGTTTTGTTGGCAGCAGCATCGTAACTGAAGCAGTTATGGTTGCCAGAATCATGAGAAGAGAAACAGAATGAACCAACCCTTAAGCTACATTCACCCCCAGGCGGAACTCGCAAATAACGTAGTTGTTGAGCCTTTTGTAACGATCAATAAGAATGTTCAAATAGGCGAAGGAACCTGGATCGGCCCAAACGTCACTCTTATGGAGGGTGCTCGTATTGGAAAGAACTGTAAGATCTTCCCAGGTTCAATTATTAGTGCAATTCCTCAGGATCTGAAATTTTCAGGCGAGAACTCTACAGTTGAGATTGGAGATAATGTAGTTATCAGGGAATGTGTTACGATCAACCGAGGTACGAAGTATGCCCACATGACAAGAATTGGTAGCAATTCCATGTTGATGGCATATGTGCACGTAGCGCATGATTGCCTCATTGGTGACAGTTGTGTTCTGGCAAACAATGTAAATCTTGCCGGGCACGTCGAGATCGATGATTATGCTATTCTCGGAGGAATGGTAAATGTGCAGCAATTCACAAAGATTGGAGCTCACGCATTTGTAAGTGGAGGTAGTCTTCTAAATAAGGATATTCCACCATTCGTAAAAGCGGGTCGTCATCCTGCATCTTATGTTGGAGTGAACTCTGTTGGATTAAGGAGAAGAGGCTATAGCACTGAACAGATCAACAATATCCTGGATATCTACCGAATCCTGTTCGTTCGAGGATTTAACACCTCAAACGCTTTGAAGAAGATCGAATCGGAGATTGCAGATAGCCCGGAAAAAGATATCATTACAACCTTTGTTCGTGAGTCTGTTCGCGGAATCATGAAAGGTTACAATACCAAAAATGACTATTGATCTAGTCAATCTAGGAAAGCGTTTTAAATCTCAATGGGTTTTTAAAGACTTAAATGCCCAAATAAATGATGGTGAAACTATCGCTATCATTGGCCCTAATGGATCAGGGAAATCTACCTTGATCAAGATCATCAGTGCAGCTCTTAGCCCCAGTAGAGGAGAAGTGAAATACCTGCTTGGAGGAGAGCCAAAAGAGTCTGAACAGGTCTTTAACTATATCTCCTATGCAGCTCCATATCTAGAGTTATTAGAAGAATACTCCCTATCTGAAATGATAGATTTTCAGTTGAATTTTAAAGCCCTACGGGCCGATTTAACAAAGGAGGAGGTTCAATCATGGTTGAATTTTGACCCAAACAAGCCAATTAAAGATTACTCATCTGGAATGAAGCAAAGACTAAAGCTGGCTTTGGCTGTTTCAGCTGATAGCGATCTTTTACTTCTCGATGAACCAACATCCAATCTGGATAGTCAGGGAATGGCCTGGTATAAAGAGCTTATCGAAAAATATACCTCAGATAGAACGGTCTTGATCGGATCCAATCAGCCCGAAGAATTCAGGGATTTTGCAGGAAGAGAAATTGCTCTTTCAGACTTTAAATCCTAAGAGGTTTTATCTCCCTCATTCATACTGGCGGTAAGCGACTGGATTAGTTTGTATTCGCTAAAGAACTCATTTAGGAAGATCCTTAAGAAGCTGTAGGTAGGAACTCCTAATATCATTCCTGTAACACCTGCCAGATTTCCGGCAATAATGATGACAAGAAAGATCTCTAAAGGATGGGCATGAACACTCTTGCCAAAGAGTACTGGTTGAGTGAAGAAATTGTCGACACCCTGTGTGATCGCATAAACGATCAGTACAGCGACTACAAGAGTGTAAAAAGCTGGGCTGTCGATTAGATCGAGATTGGTAATGAAGATTATCAATGAACCAAAAACAAAGCCCATTGCAGGACCTAGATAAGGTATCAGGTTGATTATCCCGGCGAATGCCGCAATAAGGATTGCTGTTCTGAAAGGAATATTACCTATTCCTAACCAGCCAATAATAGATAGACCTATGGCCATCAATGTGAAAATGATTGAGATCTGTGCCAACAGAGCAAAAGCGTAGTTGGTAAGAGTGTCTTTGGTTCGATTCAGAACCTTGATCACCCTGTCCTCATACTTGTCTGGGATAAATGCCAGTATGATACTTTTAAATAAACCTGGCTCTCTGAGGAAGAAGAAGGTAATAAAGGTAACAGCCAGGAATGCATACAGTACATTTCCAACTATCCCTATGGAATCTCCGATAATTTTTGTGACCTGGTTATTCTGAAGGAATCCTTTGATGTTTTCCCATAGGTACATTTCAAAGGATTGACTGTCACCTAGATCAAGCAGATCGTACTCGATCAGAAAGTCTTCAACGTCACTTAATGGTTTATCAATAGAGGTTTCAAACTCTGAGTAATCAATGTTTGAAAGGGCCTGAGCTTCAGAAAAGAGTATGGGAATGAATATCAGGAAGAGACCTGTTACAATTCCGATCAATAGGATAATAGTAGCGGCTGCTCCAAAATTCCTGCCCAGGGAGAACTTCCCGATCTTGATCTTACAAATGAATCCGGTAATTGGTCTGCCGATAAGACTAATTACTCCCGCGATAAGGATCCAAACGACAATAAAGGAAAAGTGCCACAGAAAAAAGGCGACGAGTATAAAGCCAATTACTCCTGTAACGATTCTCCAATTTACGTTCACTCTAAGGGGTTGTAGGGGTTATCTCTTCTTCTTTAATCGAGGCAATGGTCGAAGTTTCCTCTGAATCTTCAGATGGATAAGGTACTGCATCTAGGATTGCTTTCAAAGGTTCCATAAACTCCAGATAAGCAGGCAGCAGAGAATCTACAATTGGTGGAGATTTAGGAAGATCTTCTTTATATGGGTCAACCTGAACACCATTTTTCCAAAAACGATAACATACATGGGGTCCAGTTGCTAATCCGGTACTTCCAACATATCCGATAACCTCACCCTGCTCTACAGCAACTCCCGGGCTAATTCCCGAGGCTATCTTGCTCATGTGCAAGTATTGAGTAGTATATGTTCCGTTGTGCTTGACCTTTACATAATTGCCATTGTACTGCTTAAATCTGGCTTCTGTAACAACACCATCAGCGGTACTTACAATAGGAGTTCCAGTTGGTGCAGCGTAGTCAGTTCCAAGATGAGCCTTAGTTACTCCGGTTACCGGGTGTTTCCTGCTGGTAGTATAACCACTTGAAATCCTGGAATACGCTACAGGTGCTTGCAAGAAGGTGTTTCTTAAGCTTCTGCCTTCCTCATCGTAATAACTTCCAAATGGGAGTGAATCAAGCCTGTACTTAAAGGCGTAATGGTCTTTCTCTCTATGAACAAACAGGGCAGAGTTGATATGTTGAACACCTAATGAATGTCCATTAACCTGTTCTTCGTAATAGGTGATCTTAAACTTGTCGTTTTGCTGTAGGTGGTAGAAGTCAATTGACCAGGCATATACTTCCGACATTCTGATCGCCAGCATTGGATCGATCTCATTGTCTACCATTGTTTGGTAAAGCGAAGAGGTGATAACTCCTGAAGCCTCTTTATAAATAGTGTCAATAGGTTTTTTGCCTCGCTCTACACTTGGTTCATCATTAAGTGAGATGATCACATAATCAACCAGATTCTCTTCGTAAACAAAGCACTTTGCTTCAAAAGTGCTATCGCCTTCATCTCCAATTACACAGTATGGCTGTCCAGCTTTAATTCTAGATACATCAAAGATTGAATCAAACTCTGTAGCGATCTTATGGATCATTGGATAGTCCACGTCATGGCGCAATAAAATATCAGAGAGGTACTCGTTCGGAGCGATCGTATCAAAATGCAGATGATCCTCAGTGACTCTCATCCCATAAAAGGAAGAGGTCTTTGTTGTGTCAGCATTATGATCTTCGACCAAATCAACCTGGACGTTTTCACGATGCTGATTGCGTTGGGAAATAAGAAAGAATGAAACCAATCCACAGATCAGGATCGGGACTGCGTAATACCAATAATTCTTCACTACAAGCTTTAAGTCCATGGGTTAAACAATTATCCCTATGGGGTTACAAATTTAATCACTCTGCACTTGTATCAGTACATAGTTTTAGACAATTGGATACGCTATGAAATAAAAGAAGGACATCAGAATTAACTGATGATCTGGAAGTTGGGACTGCAAGTATTCCATTTTTCAAGACTACTTCCAACATTTCCATACTCTTTAACAATTTTTTGAAAATCGGAGGCGGCTATATTTCTGGCTCCGAGTGAACCCAGATGCTCATTATATACCTGGCAATCGACCAGTTTCCAGTTGAAACTGCTCACCAGAGCCACCAGACAAATCTTTGAAGCATCGGTGGCCAGAGAGAACATTGACTCTCCACAAAAAATATTTCCAAGGTCAATTCCATACAGGCCTCCAACTAATTCCCCTTCCAGATATGCTTCAACTGAATGGGCGAAACCAAGCCTGTTCAATTCGCAATAGGCATCTATCATCTCCTCTGTGATCCAGGTGCCATCCTGGCCGTGACGGGGAATTTCTGAGCAGGCTTGAATCACTTGCTCAAATGATTGATCAAATTTTATTTGATAACCCTTATTACGAATGCTTTGCTTTAGGCTCTTTCTAATCTTTAATTCCTCGGGGAAGATCACGCAGCGAGGGTCTGGGCTATGCCATAAAATGGGCAGATCTTCCTCATACCAGGGGAAAATGCCATTTATATAGGCTAACATCAATCGCTGAGGACTTAAATCACCTCCTACGGCTAATAGTCCAGATCGATCTGCTAATAATGGGTCGGGAAAAACTAATTCTTCTGTAAGCTGGTATACAGGCAATCTTATTCGATTGTAGCGCCAATTCCTCTGTCAGACAGGCCGTCTTTCATTGGTTTTAAGTGGTCGAACGAACCACTCTTCACTGCGCATTTACCTTTATAGTGAACAATAATAGTGCACTGTTCGGCTTGCTCAGTTGAGTGTTCGCAGATCTCAATAAGAGCTTTGATCACCCAATCAAAAGTATTTAAATCATCATTGTGAACGACAAGTGAACTCTCATTCAGAACCTCATCCAATACGTCTATTTCCTCTTCTTCGTTTATCCACTCCTGAGTTGACATATACTCTAGATTTTGTACAAAAATATGAAAATCAGGAATGTTGCATTAAAAAAGCTGTCCAATTTGTAGTGCGAAGTCCCCAAAGTGTACAAATCCTAATTTTGATTAATGCTTTTGTGGTAGTAGGTTTGAATCGATCAAAAAAATTCATGCCATGAGAATCCCCGTATTAATCCTTTTAACCCTGTTTATCGGTTTTGGATCTGCTTCAGCACAGTTAACAAAAGCTGAGAGAAAAGCTATTAAGAAAGAAATTAAAGGCTACAAAAAAGATCCTGAAGCATATGTAAAAATGATTGAGGATTATGAAGAAACAGTTGAAGAACTCGAAGGTGAGGTCGAAGGGCTCGTTTCTAAAGTAAAAGGAATGCAAAGTCAATTAGCTGTTCAGGCAGATACAATTGCTGCTTTGAGAATGCGACTTGCCCAGGCAATTGCAAACCAATCTGCTGACATGAGGGAGCTTCCTCCAGGAAGAGCTTATCAAATTCAAGTTGGAGCATATGAGGTATTCAGCATCAAAGAGTTTCTTGAGCAGGATAGATATATGAGCTATGAGTTTGATGAAGGAATGGAAAAATATGTGATCGGTTATTTTACAGATGTAACTGAGGCAGAGTCACTTCGCGATGAGTTGATCAAGATGGGAATCAACGATGCCTTTGTCGTCCGATATGAAGATGGAAGTCGGATCGGACCTGAGGATACAGCAGGAGAGTAGTTAAAACAAGATCTTATTCAAAAGCCCGAAGCCTTCTTCGGGCTTTTTTATTTGGCCTAAGGTTGACAAGCTGCCAATCTGGATGCCATTGGTTCCTTCCTCGGGGAGAGAAGCTATTCCTTTCTTTAGTTCCAACTTTGGCAATCCATCTCGGTTGATACTGCCGTTAGCCGCACGCTGAAAGATCCACTCTTCAGTTTTGAATTTGTTTTCTGACAGTCTTTTAACCTCTTCAATTATTTCATTCGATAGTTCCAGGGTATCAAGGCCTTCCTCTTTAGAAAGCTCGGTCTTTATCTCATTTGTCATGACCTCAGAACTAATTGAAGTTGCTAATAGCTCAGAAATATTAGCCACCTCAGACCTTACCGAAGAAATTGCTCTGGTTTTTATGTCATAAGGATTCTCACCGAGAGAGCCGTTTAGGGACTTAAGGTCTGCATTGAGAAGAAGAGTTCCATGACTAATGATCCTCCTCCGATTTGTGAACTGGGCATTACCGCTGATCTTAAATCCATCTGATACAATGTCACTGCGGTGATTCATTCCTGCCTCGAGGCCCAAATTCTTCAAGGCCCGAATGATCGGCCTATTGAACTCCCTGAAGTTGTTTACCAGATTGTCCTCATGAGGGCGAATAAATGCAAAGTTCAGATTGCCCCTTCCATGGTAAACAGTTCCACCTCCGCTTACCCGTCGGGCTACTGTAAGATCATTTTCCAGACAGTATCGAATATTCACTTCACGGAAGAAATTCTGATTCTTACCCATCACTACTGCCTCATCATCTTCATAGAAAAGGCAAATTGATTGAGCTTCGAATTGACTACCGAGAAAGTATTCTTCTAAAGCGAGGTTAAAGAAAACATCCTTGCTTGAACTGATACATAATAGCACGGAGCAAAGATAATGTTATGCACTTCTGGAACTTGAATTACTTTTTTCCCATCCCTGCATATCATTCAGAATGCTCTTAAGCCATTGTTCGAGATCGAAGTTTTGAAGGCTGTTCTTCTCAAGAGGATCCTGAAGGATTGGAGAAATCTCACCTAACCATTTCTTGAGGTCAAGCTCAATACTGTTTCCCTGGGTCTTGCAAATTCTCCTTAGCATTTGAGTCATGCTGGCTTCTAGCTGGTTGAATTGCTGAGAGGCTTGCCAGAAGTCAGTTGAGAACTTGATTCTTTCTTCCAGGACTGCCCAGTTCCCCTGCATTAATAAATTGAACAGCTCAACTTTTAATGCAGCCGAGTATAGATCCTTGAACATATTTGACCCATCCCCGGAACCGGTGATGTTTTGAATGTGTAGCAGACTCTTTGCATTGTTCCGTCTCCATAAGCAGGCTACGCCTAGATGATAATCGTAAAACTTTCGATGCTCACCTTTAACATGCATGTTCGAATATGCAGTTTCCTCGAATAGTTCATTGATCTGAGGCTCCATGGAGACAACCGTATCAAACTTCTTTTGATGAAGGAGCGACTCTATTTCCAGGGATAGGGAGAAGTTCATTCTATCATAGCAGCCGATCTCACTTTTCACCTCAAGAGCTCTGATCTTACTAATAGCATCTTGAGTTTGAGGAATCATATCAAGCATCAATGCAGTTTTACCGCAGTCATAATAAGCGTAAATAAGGTTAGATGATGATCCGGCAAATTGAAGCGGATTGTTCTCCATCAGGCTTACAATCTGCTTATTAGTGGAGTATAGTTGCTTGGCATTTCCATCAAGTTCATACAAATGCTTTTCGCACCTCAATTGATAGTATCGACTGTAAACTGATAATGGGTTCTTATTCTTTTGGACAAATACATCCTCCTTTAGGTGGTCGTATTCGTAGGTGTCCATGATATTTTTGCTCGGACCTCTCTTAATTAGCAGACGGTTCAGCTTAGTATCCAGAGACCATCTAGATAGAAGATCTATGGATTTATGGGTAGTGATCACATAGTCCTTTAAATGCTGATCCAATCTATTCTCAAAGGAGTCTTTCTCCCAGTCTACAGAACATAGGTAGATCTCTAATTGATGGATCAACTGCATTAAGGCATAATCCTCTTTAGATTCAAATTCTTCTTTTAACTGGATCAATAGTTCTGAAGCCTCTTTGTAAAGCCCTTGCCAGAAAAGCACGTAAAGCTGAGACAGCTTTAAGAGTGCGCTTACCTTCAGGTCCCTCTTTTTATTAGAGATAGAACATGCATCAAGAATGGCGTCGGCACATTCCATTTTAACTGAATCCTCTGAAATAGATTCCGGGTCCTCTAAACAGGAGCCTGGAAGGTCCCTAAGCTCTAGAATAGCTTTAGCATACCTGATCTGCTCAGGTTTTAGCTGATTTACGATCCTAATCAAATCCATTAGGGATTTTTACGGATTTGATTGAATAAGTGTTTCGATTAATCTGTAAGCTTGAAACTCCCTACAGACTTGAAAAAGATGGGTTCAAACTCTCTGAATGTCTTTGCATCGGCACTGCAATTAACGATGAATGCCTGATTCCCGTCCTCAATAACCAGGGCAAGAGCCTTAATTCTAGTCGATTCGTATGTATGCAGATATATGAAGTATTGGTGCTGATATTCCATTCCTTCGATGGTACCAACATCCTCAAGCTTAAAGCCTTCCAGGCTTTCCATATTCTCCAAACTCAGATCCATGTATACATCAAAGCTGAACTCACCTTTATTCTCTACACCAACATTGATGCTCTCGGCAAAATCATCTAATGGGCCCTGTGATGGACTGTGAAAGATCACTTTGATGTAACCCTCATCACTCGGCTGCTCGATCTCCCAACCTTCCGGAAAACCAAGCTCAAAACCGTATTCCTCATCAGAGTATGTTTCAAGCTCTGTTGGAATATCAGTGCATGAGAATAGGAGTAAAGGACCTACTAAAAGAAATAAGAGCTTTTTCATTCTAAAGCTTTGACTCAACAATTGAAAGGATTTCCTCCTCCTTTTGTTTAGCTTCTTCGACCATTGCACTTGCTTCAGCCACCTTTGCTTCCGCCCATGCTCTGTCTTTTAGATCAGCAGCATTGATCTTCACATTGAGATAGGCACCAATAACTGCACTACGCGCGCAAAGCGCTCCAACCCCTGCATCTGTTACAGAGTTAGGATTCCCAATCTCAGCCATTGCTTTGATCAACTCTAAAGAGCTAAAACTAACTTCCATGACCTTGAAAGGCACTTCAATTGCATATTTGGTAGCCTCCTGAATGGCAGCGCTTCGCGCCGATTTCTCTTCTTCAGATCCTTTAGGTAATCTGAAAGCATCCATGATCTTATTGAAGGCATTGGTGTCTTCATCCACCAAAGAGATCAGCTCATCCTTAATCGATTGGCCTTTCTCAGCCCACTGAGAAAACTCTTCCCAACGGCTATCCCATCCTCTTTTATGAGAAGAGAGGTTCGCTACCATTGTGGCAAGTGAGGCTCCTAAAGCACCAACATAAGCAGATATTGATCCACCTCCAGGAGCGGGACTCTCAGAGGCCGTTTCATTTGCAAATCCTTTCAGATCCATCTGGATCAAAGGAGCATGCACATCTTCTTCAAGAATATATTCGATGATCTTTTTCTTTGGATCAAATGGTCCCAGTTCATCTAATCCCATGCTCTTTACCGCAATGTGGATCTTGTCATCTTCAGAGATTCCAAGACTTCTTTTTTGCTTGGTCAAAAAGTAGTCTCCAGCATCAAGCATGGCTTTTTTGGGAAGAAGACCCACGATCTCAGAACCGGTAACTCTTAAACCGCGATTGTGAGCAGATGTCACACAAGCATCAAATGCTTCGTGAAGAGAGGTGATTGAAATATTTGTAAGGTTCATGCTGATTTGAGCTACGCCGTATTCCTCGATAAACCAACCAATTCCTTTCACTGCTTTTAGCATTCCTGGCTCGCGCACAGGTTCCCCATTCTCATCAGTTACTACCTCTCCTGTAATAGGATCTCCTTCGCGCTTGATCCTACCTTTTTCACGCACATCGAAGGCAACTGAGTTCGCTCTTCTAACAGAGCTCGTATTCAGGTTTACATTGTAAGCAATTAGAAAATCTCTGGCTCCAATTGCAATGTTTCCACTTTTAGCATTGAACTCAGCTGGACCGAAATCTGGTTTCCATTTGTCCTCGGTTATCTTCTGAGCAATTCCTTCATACTCGCCTGCTCTAACTTCGGCAAGGTTTTGACGGTAGTCGGCGCTTGCTGCATTCTCATATAGATAAACAGGAATACCTAATTCCTTTCCAACTCTCTCACCTAGCTTCTTTGCACATTCAATGCAATCTTCCATGCTCGCATTGGCAACTGGCACGAAAGGACAAACATCAGTAGCACCAAATCTTGGGTGCTCACCTGAATGCTCACGCATGTCAATAAGCTCTGATGCTCTCTTGATTAAAAGGAAAGCAGCTTCTACCAGAGGCTGTGGCTCACCTACGAATGTGATCACAGTTCTATTGGTAGCAGCCCCGGGATCTACATCTAGCAGCTTTACACCATTTACCTGCTCAACAGTCTGAGCTATTTCATTATAGATTTCGGGATTTCTTCCCTCACTGATATTTGGGACACATTCAATGAGCTTGCGCATGATTTCGATTTTGCTGCGAAATTGAGAATAATGCCCAAAAAAAGAGGAGTTTTCTTTAGATAATACGCTCTCCTTGCAGCCACATTTCTCTAACGTGCGATGAGCCGAATGAATAGGCTAGAAGGGCAGGAGTGCGATCCTTCTCCATGACATTGAAATTTGCCTCTTTTCCGGGGGCCAAACTTCCATGACTACTCTGTAATTCCATTGCGTGAGCAGCATTGATAGTCGCTGCGTTCATGGCCTCCTCGGGTAGCATTCTCATCTTGATACAGGATAGGGAGATCACGAAAGGCATATTACCACTTGGAGTAGATCCGGGATTATAATCTGTTGCTATTGAAACAGGCAAGCCTGAATCAATTAGCTTTCTTGCCGGAGCATATTCCAGATTTAGAAAGAAGGCAGTGGATGGTAATAAGGTCGGCATTGTTTTTCCTGATAAAAGAGATCTGATCTCGTCTTCTCCAACACATTCAAGGTGATCTACCGAAATAGCTCCATGTTCAACCCCAACCTGAACACCACCGGAATAATCAAGCTCATTAGCGTGGATCTTAGCTTTCAATCCTCTTTTTTGCCCTGCTTCAATGATCGTTGCTGTTTCAGCCGGAGTGAAAAAACCACGATCACAAAAGACATCTACATAATCTGCCAGGCCCTCATCAGCGATTTCAGGTATCATTCTATCGGTGACAAGTTTGACGTACTCTTCTCTGTTTTGCTTGTATTCAGGTGGAATAGCATGGGCACCAAGGAAAGTAGACTTGATGGTAATTGGAAACTTCTCTTTCAATCGACGAATAACCCTCAGCATTTTAAGCTCTGATTCATAGCTTAATCCGTATCCGCTTTTTACCTCAAGAGCACAGGTGCCAAAGCGCATCACTTCTTCCACTCTTTTGCTGGCAGAGAAAAAGAGATCATCCTCATCAGTATCTCTCAATCTAAGAGCAGAGTTTAAGATTCCACCTCCTTCTTCTGCGATCTGCTCGTAGCTCTTGCCTTCAATTCGCATTACAAATTCACGCTCTCGGGAAGTAGCGTAAACAATATGTGTATGTGAGTCACACCAGGATGGCATTACTGTGGCTCCGTTAAGTTCTACCTTTTTATAGCTCCCTTCGGGAGGATTGGCCATCGGGCCGAAGGCCTTTACAAGGCCATTCTCAACCAATAACCAGGCATCTTCAATGAATTCGAACTGCTTCATTTCTTCACCTTTTAAAGGTGATTCTGAATTCTGCGTGCCAGTGTATAGCTTTCCAATGTGGCAAAAGAGTGTAAGCATGCGACGAAGTTAATCAATGAAGTGAATGAGCCTTGAGGATAGCTTAAAAATGTATTTTTGCCCCATGCCGGGTAACTCTTTCGGGCAAATATTCAAAGTCAGCACTTTTGGTGAATCACACGGCTCAGGAATCGGTGCTGTGATAGATGGTTGTCCGGCAGGATTAGAGGTCTCTATTGAGAAGATCCAGGAGGATCTCGACCGCAGGAAACCTGGCCAATCAAAACTATCTAGTCCAAGAAAAGAATCCGATCAGGTACAGGTACTATCAGGAATATTCGAAGGAGTGAGCACTGGTGCTCCAATCGCCCTCTTTATTCCAAATGCTGATCAGCGCCCTAAGGACTATTCACATATCAAAGACAGCTTTAGACCATCCCATGCAGATTTCACTTATGAAGCTAAGTATGGCTTGAGAGATTATCGAGGTGGCGGGAGATCTTCAGCAAGAGAAACAGCTGCCCGTGTTGCTGCAGGATCTATTGCGAAACAACTGCTTGAAAGCTTCAATATCTCCATACTTGGATTTGTAAGTAGAGTTGGAGGTGAAGAGATTCAAGTGTCTGACAATCAATTCAGTAGGTCTGATGTAGAAGCCAGTATAGTAAGGTGCCCTGATCCCGCTTCGTCACAACGAATGGAGAACCTGATTGAAGAGGTCAAGAAGAAAGGAGATAGTCTGGGAGGAGCAATAAGATGTATTGTAAATAACCCTCCTGTTGGACTTGGCGAACCGGTTTTTGATAAGCTTCACGCTGATCTTGGTAAAGCAATGATGAGCATTAATGCAGTGAAGGGATTCGAGATCGGATCTGGAATCGAAGGAACAAAAAGAATGGGTTCTGAAGAGAACGATATTTTTGAGGATAGCGGGGGAGAGGTAAAGACTAGAACAAACAATTCCGGAGGCATTCAGGGCGGAATTAGCAATGGAATGCCAATCGTTTTCACAACACATTTCAAACCCGTTGCGACATTGATGCGGGATCAGGAATCGGTTGATAAGGATGGAAATGAAGTGGTTATTGAAGGGAAAGGCAGACATGACCCCTGTGTAGTGCCAAGAGCAGTGCCCATAGTAGAGGCAATGGCTGCTTTAACATTAGTAGATCATCTGTTGCGCAATCGTAGCGCGAAAATTTAATACATGAAGAAAATTGCATTTCACTGGCAGGTAGTGATTGGATTGGTATTAGGAGCCGCCTGGGCGATCGCCTCAAGCTATCTGGGCTGGAGTGAGTTTACGATCAACTGGATATCTCCATTTGGTACCATTTTCATTCGCTTGCTAAAGCTACTGGCAGTTCCTCTGGTCTTGCTCTCTATCATCTCAGGAGTTTCTGGATTATCTGATATGTCTCAGCTTGGACGCTGGGGTGGAAAGACCATGGGAGCTTATGTAATTACTACAGTTATTGCTGTAACAGTTGGGCTTTTATTGGTCAATACCATTCAACCCGGAAATCGAATAAGTGAAGAAGCTAAGATCTCTCTTAGTCAGACCGTTGATTCTCAATTAGAGAGTTCAGGATTTGACGAAAAGATGGCGGATAAGAAAAAGGATGCAGAAGCATATCGAAAAGGAGGGCCATTGATGCCTTATGTAGATATGTTCTTCTCAGATAACTTCTTCAAGTCGCTTACCGATAACAAGCTGATGTTGCAGGTGATCTTCTTTGCCATCTTTTTTGGAATTGGGCTTTCACTGATTGAGGATAGACAGGCTAAGCCTGTCCTGGATTTTATAAATGGTGCAAACTCGGTGATCCTTAAAATGATCAGCATAGTAATGAAGGGCGCTCCCTTCTTTGTATTTGCACTTTTGGCGGGGCAAATTTCAAGCCTTGCAGGAAACGATCCCGCTCTGATGTTCCAGATCTTCAAAGGTTTATTATGGTATTCTGCTACTGTCCTGATCGGACTGGGTTTTATGGCCTTTATCTTCTATCCGAGCCTGGTTTCAGCTATCACAAAGAAGGTTGGATTCAAGCAGTTTCTTCAAAAAGTTGGCCTGGCACAATCGGTTGCTTTTTCTACAAGTAGCAGTGCTGCAACGCTACCGGTAACTATGGAAGTTGTTCATGAAAAGCTGGGAGTAAGTAAGCAAATGACAAACTTCGTGCTACCGGTTGGAGCTACGATCAATATGGATGGGACCAGCTTATTTCAGGCAGTTTCGGCGGTTTTTCTTGCTCAATTCTTTGGAGCAGAATTAACCCTGACTGAGCAGATCACTATTGTGCTTATGTCTACTCTGGCCTCTATCGGTGCTCCAGCTGTACCGAGTGCGGGTATTGTAATGCTCATCCTTGTTCTTGAATCAGTAGGGTTGAATTCAAGCTGGATCGCTCTGATCTTCCCTGTGGACAGATTCCTTGACATGTGCCGTACTTCGGTTAATGTAACTGGTGATGCCGCTGTGGCAACCATTATTGGTACAAGTGAGAATGAGGTGGATTTCGAGGTCCTTGAAAAATCAAACTAATGCGAAAATACTTTGTAACCGGATCGGGAAGGGGAATAGGGAAGACGCTTTGTGAGCATATTCTAGCTTCAGACCCGGAAGCGGAAGTAATAGGGATTTCAAGATCAAATAGTATTGAGGCTGAGAGATATACTTTTCATCAGCTGGATCTAAATGATTCAAAAGCGGTTGAGGCTTTTGAGTTTCCCAACTTTGACGATGAAGTTTTTCTGGTAAATAATGCCGGTGTTATTGGAACCATCAATTCGGTAGGCAAGCTTGACAATGCTTCAATAAGCAAAACTATTCAGGTAAATCTGGCTTCGCCGATGGTGCTTTGCAACAAGTTTATGAGCAAGTATTCTCAAGGCGGAGTTATCGCGAATATCAGCACAGGTGCTGCCTTCAATCCTTATGAAAGCTGGGCTGAATATTGTTCTTCAAAAGCAGGATTAGAGATGTTTTCCCAGGTGATGAGGAAAGAGCAATCGGCCGGAGGCCAAAATGGAGGATTTGAGATCTTAAGTATACAGCCCGGAGTTGTAGATACAGGTATGCAGAGCCAATTGAGGAACAGTTCTGAGGATGAATTTCCTATGAAATCAAAGTTTGTGCAATTGCATGAAGGCGGTGATCTACTCTCAACTGAGGAGGTGGCACAAGCCTTGTATAAGATACTTCGCGAGCCGGATTCCATTGAGGACTGGCAGCATAGAATCACAAGATCATGACCAGAATAGCCGCATTCCTCTTTCTACTATTCAGCCTTAACATTACTCAGGCTCAGGTAAAGGATGCTATTTCAAAACTCGAACAGAGCTCATCCATGGCTGGAGGAAGTTTGAGTCTCGCCGTGATCGACCCTGAGAATGGTGAGCTTGTTTATTCCCATAATCCAAATCTGGTAATGATCCCGGCTTCTATAGCAAAGTTGGTCTCTACGGCTACTGCATTTAAGATTCTGGGTGCAGATTATCAATTTGAAACTGTATTGGGATACATCGGAACTATTGATAGTGGAGTACTCAATGGAGATCTTGTCATTAAAGGTTCTGGCGACCCAAGCATGGGTTCAACCCGGGTAGAAGGGAATACCACCTTTGCTGATCTGGTAATGAACTGGTCAGCAGAAATTAAAACTGCAGGCATCGAAAAGGTATTGGGAAGTCTGATTGTCTATGATGAGTTCTACGGTTCCAGCAGCACTCCTCGAAACTGGGCATGGGCCGATCTGGGTAATTACTATGCAAGCGGAGTTGGAACTCTGAATATGAATGAGAATAGGATTTACCTGACATTCAAATCAGGTGCCTCGGGAAAGCTAAGCTCAATGATTAGCATAGTTCCGGAGATCAATGGTGTCACTTATACGAATGAAGTAATAGCAGGAGCTGCAGGAACAGGAGATAATGCATATGTTTTTGGTGCTCCCGGCCAGAATGAGCGCTTTGTTAGAGGTACCATTCCTCCTAATAAATCGGAGTTTACGATCAAGGCTTCTCCGCCTGATCCAAATGAGTTTGCCGGGCAGCTTTTCTATGATGGATTGTCTGAGATGGGGATTGAGATTACCGGTAGTGTAAAGCTATCCAGTGGAGAGTCTGTCGATTGGGAAGAGATGACCTCAATTAGCAGCTATAGCTCTCCAAAGCTTATGGAGATCATTAAGGCTACAAATTTCTACAGTGTCAATTTATTCGCTGAGGCTGTATTGATCCATGCCAAGAAAAAGATGAGTTCAGAAGAGGCGTTTCCAATGGAACAGGACTGGTTAACTGGCTACTGGGAGAGTAAGCTGAATAAGCCAGGTCCTTCTTATTTGATGGATGGAAGCGGATTATCTCGTTCGAATGGGATGAGCGCAAAATTTCTAGCTCAGGTTCTGGACCATATGAATGAATACGAAAGCTATAAGTATTCAATTCCAACTGCCGGAGTTAGCGGAACCGTAAAAAGACTCTGTCAGGGACTTGATTGTTCAGGTAAAGTAAGAGCAAAAAGCGGAACGATGAATAGAGTGAAAAGCTATGCTGGATACATCATCGGCCCGGAGGGCAAAGAATACCCATTTGCCAT
>CAXDOZ010000045.1:0-16860 GCA_963991145.1 uncultured Chitinophagales bacterium
AATCATCACAGGTGATTGGGAAATCTTCAAGGCTGATCTGAGCTTCATTCCAACCGGATTTGGTAGCGGTAAAGTATACCGTATCCAGGCTGGAAGAATTTGCTTCTACACTAAAACCCCCAGGCTTGCTTTCACCATTGATGATAAGATTCAAAGGCTGATCAACAAAGTTCCTGTCACCAACATTTATCAATTTGACTACTAAGGCATTTGGCTGATTCAACAATTGGATCGGCTCCTGAAACCAAACCGTATCAATGTATACATTCTGCTTATTGACCGATTGGACAGGGATCAAATTGATTGCAGATCCAGTATCTGAAACTGGTAGGCCGTGGCTCTTTTGAAAGTCACTGATAAAGAAGAGTTTACCTGAAGTGTATCCTCCATCAGCAATAGCGTCAGACATTCTTGATTGTATCTCAACCAGCTCATTTGTTGCCGGACTAATACTTAGCTCGTCCAACATGCTTTGAAATTGGTCTTGACTCACGAGTCTTTGGTGCTTTCCTTCCAGATCATGCGTAATAAGCTGAAACTGCACTTCCCTATCAAAAGATGAACATACAGCAGAAGCAATATCTCTTGCCTTCTCAAACAGTATTGCAGATTCACCCTCTCCTTCCATACTAAATGAGTTGTCGACGAAAATGCTAACCACTTCTACTCTGTTTGAAGCACTTTGCCCTTTGGACGGGATGTAAGGTTGAGCAAAAGCAAAAACCAGGAAGGTAATAGCCAGTATCCTTGCAAGAAGGATCAGCCACTGTCTTAGCTTATTTCTTGAGGATGTCTCTTCCTTCACCTCCTGAATGAAACGCACATTCGTGAAGTAGACTTTCTTAAATCTACGGAAGTGAAAAAGGTGGATTATGATTGGAATTGCGACAGCAAAAAGGCCGAAAAGAAAACTTGGATAGAGAAATGCCATCGGGATTCAAAAATAGTAAAACGAAGGCTTGTTTAATGGGATATTGGGATAATTGGATAATGGGATAGTGGAATTGTCAATAAGAAAGCTATCGCTTAAGCTTTTTTCATTCTTCGACCTTCGTTCAAGCAAGCCTGACCTTAGATTAGCTCGCTACGCGAGCTGATCCTTTTAGGCTGGCAACAAACTAAAACCACTTAAGCTAACGCTTAAGCTTTTTTCAATCTTTGACCTTCGCTCAAGCAAGCATGGCCTCGGTCTTCGAATGAAAAAACCACTGCCTATGCAGTGGTTTTTGCTTGTCGGGATGACTGGATTCGAACCAGCGACCCCACGCCCCCCAGACGTGTACTCTTACCGGACTGAGCTACATCCCGAATTTTCTGAGCGCCAAAATTAACAATACTGAAATCAAATTGGGTAGGAAACTAGAATCCTTCGCCTCCCATAGGCATTCCACCTCCGCCACCGCCGTATCCCATACGAGGCTTTTGGTTGAAGTAGTAAGAGAAGCTCACATTGAACTGACGAGAGGCCCATTGGAACTCTGATGTTCTTTGGAAGTCGGGTTGGTCCAATTCTGATCTCCAACGACGAGTATTAAACACATCTCTTAGGTTAAGAGATAGAATTGCTTTGTTCTTGAGAAGCTTTTGAGATAAGCTCAGATCCAGTGCATAGATACCTTCCTGGAATCCCTGTGAAGTATTCTTTGGTGCACTCATGCTTCCTGTCATTTGGAAATCCATATCCCAAGGCATGTGGAATTTAAAGATCATTCTACCACTACCCGACCAGGTTTCTGCTCCCAGGTCTCTTCCTTCATACTCTCCATTGAGAATAGAGTAATACAGGTTCATTGTTAATGTGAGATCCCACCATTTAGTCAGGGTATGATTGTAGTTCAGCTCGAAACCCATCGCGTGCTGATCAGAGAGGTTGATCGACTGTGTGAATGAGTTTCCTAATGAATCCACAATTGTAACTCTGTTCATCACACCAGTGCTGTATCGGTAGTACGGTGAAACCAGGACACTAGCGTTTTCAAACTCCTTCAAATAGCTGATCTCCATACTATGGGTGTACTCTGGATTCAGATCCGGGTTCCCTACCCAAAGACTCCTATTATCACTAAATCCAGTAAATGGAAGGAGTTGACGGAACCATGGCCTGCTTAACCTTCTACTATAGCTGATCTGAAATGTATTCCCTTTACCTGCATCAAATGACAGGAATACTGAAGGGAAGAAGTCTACATAGTTCTTAGTGTTTCTAATACCCTCTGAAGCTGCCTCTGTCTCAATATGAGTATGCTCCATTCTAAGGCCAAGCTGATAGGAGAACCAATCAACCTGATGACCAGCCTGCACATAAGCAGCGATCACATTCTCTACATACTGGAGACTATCATCAAATTCGTCAAGGACCTCCCAGTTTTCGTTTTCCAATTGCTCAACAGCATAGTTGTTTCGAATATCTCGGAGATTTGCTCTGAAACCGGTTTCGAAGTTTACGTTCTTTGAGAATGGGTGTACGTAATCTGTTTGGAACAACCACCTTGATTGGTTCTCATCATTGAAAACCCTTTGAAAGAGTGTATCAAACGGATTATTGGTGCTTGCCTCAGTGATTTCAGATCGCTCTCTATCTGTTCGGGCGATGTACTTACCATCGATGGTCCATTTTCTTCCCTTTTCCTGGAAAGTCTTTTCGTAAGAAAGATCAATTTCATAGTTCTTACCCTGCTCATCCTCATTATCAATTCTCGTAGTTTGATTTAGGAGATTTAGGTCTTCATCTCTATCGAAGTAGATGTTGCTTGCGAAATTATCTCCATTGTCTCTGAAGAATGATCCACTCAGGCTAAGGCGGTTTGTTGCATTTAGCTGGTATGTAAGACCTGCTCTAAGGTTGTTTCCAAACCCGCCTCTTTCATGCTCTCTTTCTCTTTCGAAAATGATTATTGAATCTCCTCTAAGAGATTGCTGAAAATAGTAGCCGGAACCGGGACGTTGTCTGTAGTTGAAGCCGTAAGAAGTGAAGAAATTCAACTTCTTGGTTCTATAATTCAAGGTTCCTGTAAGGCCATAGTTGTGAGGCACACCAACGGTAGTAGTAACAGAGCCATTTAAGCCTTTCTTTTTATCCTTCTTCAGAATGATATTGATAATGCCTGAGTTTCCTTCAGCATCGTATTTTGCTGATGGATTAGTTACGATCTCAACTTTCTCTATTTGATCACTTTGAAGAAATCGCAGTGCATCAACGCTGCTTAAGCCAATTAGCCCAGAGGGCTTCCCATCAATAAGAATGCGAACATTACCACTTCCTCTTAAGCTGATGTTTCCATCGATATCTACCTCAATGGAGGGAACTGCTTCCAAAACCTGTAAAGCATTTCCTCCTGCGGTAGAAAGGTCGGAACCTACATTAAAAACTCTCTTATCGAGTCTTAACTCCATTGTGCTTTTGCGCGCTTGAACTGTTACTTCATCAAGATTGGTTACAGATGGCTCAACCTGTATATCCCCCATAGGGATCAGAGCAATTCCACTTTCTGGAGTTACCGGGCCAATGGTTTTATCAATGTAGCCAAGGAAGTAGATCTTTACGAAGTATGACTTAGCTGAAACTTCAGCTTCAAACTTCCCGCCGCTATTAGTGACAACTCCAGTGATCAGGGAACTGTCCTCAGTCTTATAGAACGATACCGAGGCATACTCTAATGGAGCTCCTGTGCTTGCGTCAGTAACATTTCCGGTTACGGTAACCTTGGGAGAGCCCCATGGTCCTCCTCCTCCTGATGGGCGTCCACCACCGTATTGAGAGTAGGAATATTCTCCAATCAATAGGATGAATAAAAGGCTGAGTAAAGATTTAAAACTCATGTATTCTTGTTAGCACCCCTCTTAGACAAGTGAAAAACCAATTGGTTTAAGCCTGTGCTGTTGGTCCACCAAAATTCATTGGCATACCTGGCACACCATTGTCCTCTGAGATCTCACCGTGTTGCATCTCGTATTTTGATACATTATCAGCAAGAGCTTTCATAAGTCTTTTGGCATGCTGTGGAGTAAGGATAATTCTTGACTTTACCTTGGCTTTAGGGATACCCGGCATAAATCGAACAAAGTCAACTACGAACTCAGCATTGCTGTGAGTTATCACTGCAAGATTTGAGTATGTTCCTTCAGCTACATCTTCAGGTAGCTCGATATTGATCTGTCCTTGCTGGATATTTTTGTTGTCTTCAGCCATAATTTTTGATTGAGTGTAAGATGAAAAAAAAGCCGGTCGAGTTGACCGGCTTTTCGATTAGTAGTAGTATTTAAGCGACTAAATCTGCCTGTCAATTCTCAGGCAAAATTAAGTGCTATTCTTCGATCATTTCGACAGTTTCTGTCTCCATTACGCGATCCATCTCTTCCTGACCTCCAACGATCATAGAGTTGAATTTTCTTTGTCCTGTTCCCGCAGGGATCTTGTGTCCTACGATCACATTCTCTTTCAATCCAAGTAGATTGTCGCGCTTCGCTGCGATAGATGCCGTGCTGAGTACTTTTGTAGTCTCCTGGAATGAAGCAGCTGAGATCCAGCTCTGTGTTCCCAGAGATGCTTTTGTAATACCCATTAGCATTGGAGTACCTGTTGCAGGAACTGCATCGCGGAATTCCACAATTGTCTTATCGTTTCTTCTTAGAACTGAGTTTTCTTCTCGGATCTGGCGAAGTGTGACGATCTGACCTTTGCGAAGATTCTCTGAATCTCCTACTTCGGTTACTACCTTTTTATCGAAGATCTCATCATTGGTCTCGATGAATTCAAACTTCTCAACTGGTGCTCCTTCAAGGAACTTAGTATCACCAGCGTCAAGGATCTGAACCTTACTCATCATCTGACGAACGATGGTTTCAATATGCTTATCGTTGATCTTGATACCCTGCATCAGGTATACTTCCTGAATCTCATTTACAAGGTATTCCTGAACAGCGAATGGACCTTTGATTCTCAGGATATCTGCAGGAGTAGTCGCTCCATCTGAAAGTGGAGTTCCCGCTCTTACGAAATCCTGATCCTGTACAAGGATATGCTTAGAAAGCTTCACGAGATACTTCTTAAGAACTCCGTCTTTAGACTCGATCAGAATCTCTCTGTTTCCTCTCTTGATACCTCCGAAGCGAACAACTCCGTCGATCTCAGCAACTACAGCAGGGTTACTTGGATTTCTGGCTTCGAAAAGCTCAGTCACACGTGGCAGACCCCCTGTAATATCCTTCACCTTACCCATTGCTCTTGGGATCTTAGCGATGATCTGACCAGGCTTGATCTTATCTCCTGCGTCGATTGAAATGTGAGCTCCAACAGGCATGTTGAATTCTTTCACTTCATTCTTAACTGGGATTCTGATTGATGGAATCTTAGTTTTCTCTCTAGACTCGATCACAACCTTCTCTTTGTGTCCGGTTTGCTCATCTGTCTCCTCACGGTAAGTAATGTTCTCGATGACATTCTCAAACTCAGCCTTACCTTCTACAGTAGAGATGATCACGTTGTTGAATGGATCCCACTTACAGATCACATCACCTTTCTTAACTTTCTTACCGTCTTTCACGAATAAGATTGAACCGTAAGGAATGTGGTAAGTAGTCAACAGGTTGTTGTTCTTCATCATTCGAAGTTCACCTGTACGTCCAACTACAACAGTTTCTTTCTCACCTTCTTCGTTTACACGATCAAGAGTTCTAACACCATCAAATACTGCTTCAGCTTCAAACTTAGCTTCGATCTGGTTTGAAGTCTCTGATAGAGATGCAACACCACCCACGTGGAAGGTACGCAGTGTAAGCTGTGTACCAGGCTCCCCGATCGACTGTGCTGCAATAATTCCTACTGCATCTCCAGCTTCGGCTTTTCTGTTCGTAGCGAGGTTTCTTCCGTAACACTTCACACAAACACCTCTTCTGGTCTCACATGTAAGTGCTGAACGAATCTCCATCTCCTCAATTCCAGCTGCATCAATTGCTTCAGCAACTTTCTCGGTGATATATCCACCAGACTCGACGATCAGATCTTCAGTTTCCGGATGGAAGATATCGTGAAGACTTGTACGTCCTACGATGCGCTCGAATAATGGCTCGATAGTATCCTCATTCTCTCTGATCGCCTGGATCTTGATACCTCTAAGTGTACCACAATCCTCTTCAGCGATAACGATATCCTGAGCAACATCTACAAGACGACGAGTTAGATAACCCGCATCTGCAGTTTTAAGAGCCGTATCTGCAAGACCTTTACGAGCACCGTGAGTAGAAATAAAATACTCAAGTACTGAAAGACCTTCTTTAAAGTTCGCCTTTACAGGGTTTTCAATGATCTCCCCTCCAGTTGAACCAGATTTTCTAGGCTTAGCCATCAGACCCCTCATTCCTCCAAGCTGCTTGATCTGCTGCTTAGAACCACGAGCTCCTGAATCAAGCATCATGTAGATCGAGTTGAATCCTTGCTTATCCTCAGCAAGCTCATTCATCAGGGTTGAGGTAATTCTATTATCTGCACGAGTCCAGATATCTACTACCTGATTATAGCGCTCATTGTTGGTGATAAGACCCATGTTATAGTTCATGGTCACTTCATCAACTTCTGTTTGCGCTCTGTCAAGGATAGTATCCTTCACATCTGGAATGATTACGTCTTTAAGGTTGAATGACAATCCTCCTTTGAAAGAGTAATGGAATCCCATGCGCTTGATATCGTCAAGGAACTGAGCAGTTCTGCTAACGCTAGTATACTTGATGATATCAGAGATAACTCCTCTAAGTGATTTCTTAGCTAGAAGCTTGTTGATGAATCCTACTTCTTTAGGAACTACCTCATTGAAAAGGATACGACCTGCAGTAGTCTCGATGATCTTATCAACCAATACCTCATCCTCAAGAACAGTAGTTTTCACTTTCACAAAAGCGTGAAGGTCAACTCTCTTCTCGTTAAGAGCGATGATTGCTTCCTCAGCTGAATAGAAGGTCAATCCTTCACCTTTCACAGGCTCTTCTTTAGTAGAGCGCTTACCGTTGGTGATGTAGTAAAGACCCAATACCATATCCTGAGATGGTAGAGCGATCGGTGAACCGTTCTGAGGGTTTAGAATGTTGTGCGATGAAAGCATCAACAGCTGAGCCTCAAGGATTGCAGTGTTGCTCAAAGGAACGTGAACTGCCATCTGGTCACCATCGAAATCCGCGTTAAATGCAGTACATACCAATGGGTGAAGTTGGATCGCTTTACCTTCAATCAGTTTAGGCATAAATGCCTGGATTGAAAGTCTGTGTAGAGTTGGAGCACGGTTAAGCAACACAGGATGTCCTTTCAGTACATTCTCAAGGATATCCCAGATAACCGGTTCTTTTTTGTCTACTAGCTTTTTAGCTGATTTTACTGTTTTTACGATTCCTCTCTCGATAAGCTTTCTTATCACAAATGGCTTGAACAGCTCTGCTGCCATTGCCTTTGGAATACCACATTCGTGAAGCTTTAGCTCAGGACCTACAACGATCACTGAACGACCAGAATAGTCAACACGCTTTCCAAGAAGGTTTTGACGGAAACGTCCTTGCTTACCTTTAAGAACATCACTTAAAGATTTAAGAGCTCTTCCACCTTCAGCTTTAACAGCGTTAGATTTTCTGGAGTTATCGAATAATGAGTCCACAGACTCCTGAAGCATGCGCTTCTCGTTTCTCAAGATCACCTCAGGTGCCTTGATTTCGATCAGACGCTTCAAACGATTATTTCTAATGATCACACGACGATAAAGGTCGTTTAGGTCAGAAGATGCAAATCGTCCACCATCAAGTGGAACAAGAGGACGAAGCTCTGGTGGAATAACAGGCAGGTACTGGATGATCATCCATTCCGGCTTGTTTTCTGCATGTCCAGCAGCCTCTCTAAATGCTTCAACTACATTCAAACGCTTAAGTGCTTCTGCCTTTCTCTGCTGAGAAGTTTCATTAGCAGCCTGGTCACGTAGCTTGTATGATAGCTCATCTAATTGGATGCGCATCAAGCACTCGCGAACAGCCTCAGCACCCATCATTGCAATGAATTTGTTTGGATCTTCGTTTGGAAGTGCACTGTTACCTGCAAGTTCTTCAGAATGAATCGCTGATAGATATTCTTCTTCAGTGATCAATTCCATCTCTGCGAAGTGACGGAATTCTTGTTCTTCTTTATCGTTGATGATGTTTACACCCTCAGCAGCTTTACCAGCCTGAACTACAAGGTAGCGCTCGTAGTAGATTACTGACTCAAGCTTCTTAGATGAAAGACCAAGAAGGTATCCGATCTTATTAGGTAGAGATTTGAAGTACCAGATATGAACTACAGGAACAACAAGTTTGATGTGCCCCATGCGCTCTCTTCGCACTTTCTTCTCAGTAACCTCAACACCACAGCGATCACAAACGATTCCTTTATATCGGATACGCTTGTACTTACCACAGTAACATTCGTAATCTTTGGTTGGACCGAAGATACGCTCGCAGAATAAACCCTCCATCTCCGGCTTATAAGTACGGTAGTTGATGGTTTCAGGCTTTTTCACCTCTCCGTATGAGCGCTCAAGGATCTCATCGGGAGAAGCAAGAGTTAGCGTAATGGTCGAAAACTCTGATTTTATCTTATTATCCTTTTTGTACGGCATAATTCCTTTTTCTGCGATTAATGCAATTAATCAAATTTTAAATCCAGCGCTAGTCCGCGAAGTTCGTGAAGCAATACATTGAATGATTCAGGGATTCCTGCCGTAGGCGGTTTTTCACCTTTCACAATGCTTTCATATGCTTTCGCTCTTCCCTGAATATCATCGGATTTGATAGTAAGCATCTCCTGAAGAATATTTGATGCACCGAATGCCTCAAGTGCCCAAACCTCCATCTCACCAAAACGCTGACCACCAAACTGTGCCTTACCACCAAGTGGCTGCTGAGTGATAAGAGAGTACGGTCCGATAGCACGGGCGGACAGCTGATCTACACCCATGTGGCTCAGTTTCAACATGTAGATCACTCCAACAGTAGTAGGCTGATCGAATCTCTCTCCTGTTTCACCATCGTGTAGGTAAGTAGATCCAAGCTCTGGAAGCTCAGCCTGCTGGATGTATTCATCAATCTCATCAATGTGAGCTCCATCGAAAATCGGAGTTGAGAATTTCACTCCAAGTTTCTGACCTGCCCATCCAAGAACAGTCTCATAGATCTGTCCTAGGTTCATCCTTGATGGTACACCAAGAGGGTTAAGAACGATATCAACAGGAGTTCCATCCTCAAGGAAAGGCATATCCTCGTCGCGTACAATTCTTGCAACGATACCTTTGTTTCCGTGACGACCAGCAAGCTTGTCTCCTACTTTCAGCTTACGCTTCTTAGCCATGAAGACCTTAGCTAGCTTAAGAACTCCGTTTGGAAGCTCATCTCCAATAGAGATATTGAACTTCTCACGGTTGAATCTTCCGATCTCTTCGTTAACCTTAATATTGAAGTTGTGAAGCATTCTCTTCAGCTGCTCATTTCTGTCAGCATCCTTGGTCCAGTCTGCAGGATCAACTACAGAGTAATCAAGTGCAGATAACGCTTTCTGAGTAAACTTCGATCCTTTAGGGATAAGCTCTTCACCGTAAGTGTTCTTAACACCCTGAGAAGTCTTTCCAACAACGATCTTGTTTAGTTTCTCGATTAAAACATCTTTTATAGCCTGTACTCGCTTCAAGTGCTCTTGCTCGAGTTTTTCCAAAGCGATCTTTTCTTTCGCCTTAGTATTCTTATCCTTTTTAGCGCGCGCAAAGAGTTTCTTGTCAATGATCACACCCTTAGTTGATGGAGGCGCTTTCATCGAAGCATCTTTCACATCACCGGCCTTATCACCGAAGATTGCACGAAGCAGTTTTTCTTCCGGAGTTGGATCAGATTCACCTTTTGGAGTGATCTTACCAATAATGATATCTCCTTCTCTGATGTGAGCACCAACGCGGATAATACCATTCTCGTCCAGATCCTTTGTTGCTTCCTCAGAAACGTTAGGAATATCTGGAGTAAGCTCTTCCTCTCCTAGCTTGGTGTCACGAACTTCCAATTCAAACTCTTCAATATGAAGTGAAGTAAATAGGTCTTCGCGAACAACACGCTCAGAAAGTACAATTGCATCCTCAAAGTTGTATCCTTTCCACGGCATGAAGGCCACTTTCAGGTTACGACCAAGAGCAAGCTCACCTTTCTCAGTTGCGAATCCTTCACAAAGGATCTGACCTTCCTTAACCTTATCGCCTTTCTTGACAATTGGTTTTAGGTTGATACATGAGCCCTGGTTTGTTCTGCGGAACTTAGGAAGTTTGTATGATTTAAGATCATCCTCAAAACTTACAAGACGCTGCTCATCAGTTCTGTTATAGCGGATTTTGATCTCCGTTGAATCAACGTATTCTACAACTCCATCTCCTTCAGCGTTGATAAGGTTTCTCGAGTCCTTAGCAACTTTTCCTTCCAATCCTGTACCTACGATAGGTGAGTCTGGAATAAGAAGTGGAACTGCCTGACGCTGCATGTTCGATCCCATCAAAGCACGGTTTGCATCATCGTGCTCAAGGAATGGGATAAGAGATGCAGAAACACCAACAATCTGGTTTGGTGCTACGTCCATGTATTCAAGTTCCTTAGGCTCAAGGATCGGGAAATCACCATTGTGACGTCCTTTCACCTTATCGTTAAGGAAGTTTCCTTTATCATCAAGAGGAGCATTTGACTGTGCAATGATCTTCTTATCCTCTTCTTCAGCTGAAAGGTAGATAACAGGTTTATTGATCTCTACTTTCCCTTTAACCACTGAACTATAAGGGGTTTCGATGAATCCCATCTTATTGATCTTTGCGTGGATACAAAGAGTTGAGATCAGACCAATGTTTGGACCTTCCGGAGTCTCAATCGTACAAAGACGACCGTAGTGCGAGTAGTGAACATCACGAACCTCGAAACCGGCACGCTCTCTTGAAAGACCTCCAGGACCAAGAGCTGAAACTCTTCGCTTGTTTGTGATCTCTGCAAGAGGATTTGTTTGATCAAGGAACTGAGACAACTGGCTAGTACCAAAGAAAGAGTTGATCACTGAACTCAAAGTTCTCGCATTGATCAAATCAATCGGAGTAAATACTTCATTGTCACGTACGTTCATTCTCTCACGGATAGTTCTTGCCATACGAGCAAGACCAACACCGAACTGAGAATAAAGCTGCTCTCCTACTGTTCTAACACGACGATTGCTCAGGTGATCGATGTCGTCGATCTCAGCTTTCTGGTTAGATAATTGGATAAGATACTTCACGATAGAGATGATATCATCTTTGGTAAGTACCATTGTTTCGATATCGATATCCAGATGAAGCTTCTTATTGATCTTGTATCGACCAACCTCACCTAGATCATATCTCTTATCAGAGAAGAACAACTTGTCGATAATTCCACGTGCTGTCTCTTCATCTGGTGGATCTGTACCTCTAAGCTGCTTGTAAATATTTGCAAGTGCTTCTAACTCAGAGTTAGAAGTATCTTTTTGAAGTGTGTTGTAGATGATAGTGTAGTCACCAGCAAGCTCTTCTCTTTGAAGGATTACATTTTTTGCTCCACTATCAATGATCAACTGGATATTCTCATCATCGATGATCGTATCACGCTCAAGGATTACCTCGTTACGCTCGATTGATACAACCTCACCAGTATCTTCATCCACAAAGTCCTCGATCCAAGACTTCAGCACTCTTGCTGCAAGCTTGCGACCAAGGATCTTCTTCATATTCTTTTTGTTGATCGCTACATCATCAGCAAGGTCAAACAACTGAAGGATGTCTTTATCGTTGTCGAAACCGATTGCTCTCAACAACATGGTAACCGGGAATTTCTTCTTACGGTCAATGTAAGCATACATTACGTTGTTGATATCTGTAGCGAATTCCATCCAAGCTCCCTTGAAAGGAATCACACGTGCAGAGAAGATCTTTGTTCCATTTGGGTGGAAACTTTGCCCGAAGAATACTCCTGGTGAGCGGTGTAATTGAGTTACGATAACTCTTTCCGCTCCATTGATCACAAACGTTCCCTTTGGTGTCATGTATGGGATGTTTCCTAGGAATACATCCTGAACGATAGTTTGGAAGTCAATATGCTCCTCATCGTTACATGACAGTCTAAGTTTTGCTTTTAGCGGTACTGAATAAGTAAGACCGCGTTCCTGACACTCTTCGATTGTGTATCGAGGAGGATCAACGAAATAGTCAAGAAACTCAAGATTGAAGATGTTTCTTGCGTCGGAGATTGGGAAATTCTCCATGAAAACCTTGAAAAGGCCTTCATTTGATCGCTTGTCCGGAGTGGTTTCGAGCTGAAGAAATTCTTGAAATGATTGTAACTGGATATCTAATAGATCCGGGTACTCTGCTTTTTGTTTGATCTTGCCAAAATTGACACGTTGAGATTGGAAACTCTTAACTTCAGCCATATCGAGAAATGAGACAGTTATTCAAATAAAAAAAAAGCTAAGGCGATTTGTCAAATGACAATTCGCCTTAGTGTAATTCAGAAACCGGGGAGCTTACTTAAGCTCAACCTCAGCTCCAGCTTCTTCTAGCTTAGCCTTGATAGACTCAGCTTCTTCTTTAGAAACCGCTTCTTTAACCGCTTTTGGAGCGCTATCTACGATTTCTTTAGCTTCTTTCAGACCTAGGCCAGTAAGTTCTTTAACAACTTTAACTACCTGTAGTTTTTGTCCTCCTGCAGCAGCAAGTACTACATCGAATTCAGTTTGCTCAGCAGCTCCTCCGCCACCGTCGCCTCCTGCAGCACCAGCAACCATAACAGGTCCACCAGCAGCAGGTTCAATTCCGTACTCGTCTTTTAAGATATCAGCAAGCTCCTTAACGTCTTTAACAGAAAGGTTTACTAGCTCTTCTGCAATTTGTTTTAAATCAGCCATTGTTAATTTTTTTAGAATTTTTCTAGATAAATACTTCTATTCTGCTTTCTCCTCAAGTGCTTTCAACAGTCCGCCAATGGTATCTGGTCCACTGCGTAGACTTCCCATAACTTCGTTGATTGGACCTTGAAGGATTGCAATAATGTCGGCAATGAGTTCCTCTTTTGACTTCAGCTTAGATAGCTCTTCGATCTTGTCGTCTCCAACAAAAACATCTGAGTCAATGTAAGCAGCCTTCAAAATTGGCTTTTCACTGTCTTCACGGAATTCTTTCAGAACCTTTGCAGGCGTGTTGGAAGCAGAAGAAAACATGATACTGGTTGGACCCTTGAGAGCGTCATAGATCTCAGAGTAATCACCTTCAAGTTCTTCTAGTGCCTTTTTGATCAGGGTGTTCTTAGCAACTTTGAACTTAATTCCCTTCTCGAAGCAAAGCTTTCGAAAGTTATTGATTGTAGCTACATCAAGTGTAGATGAATCCGTAATGTAGAAGTAAGAAGTATTTCCTAACTCCTCCTTCAATACTTGTATTTCCTGGTTTTTCTCTTCACGTGTCATACTAAACAGCCTTTACAGTTTTAGAATCGATTTTAATACCAGGACTCATTGTGCTAGCTAGAGTTATGCTTCTGAAGTAAACACCTTTAGCAGATGAAGGCTTCATCTTTTGAAGAGTGTTTAGCAGTTCTTCAGCATTCTCTTGAATTTGCTCTGATCCGAAAGAGACACGAGCAACACTCGCATGAATGATTCCGTACTTGTCAACTTTGAAAGAGATCTTTCCTTTTTTGACTTCTTGTACTGCTTTGCCAATTTCTGGAGTAACTGTTCCAGATTTTGGGTTAGGCATCAGGTTACGAGGACCAAGGATTCGACCAACGCGTGCGATCTTGGACATTACATTCGGGGTGGCTATAACCACGTCGACGTCTGTCCAACCCTTCTCTATCTTCGCTATGTATTCGTCCAGACCTACGTAATCGGCACCAGCTGCTTTTGCCTCTTCTTCCTTATCAGGATTACAAAGAACCAAAACAGACTTTGACTTACCGGTTCCGTGAGGAAGCGACACAGTACCACGAATGGACTGATCCGCTTTTCTTGGATCCACACCTAGCTTGACATGAAGGTCGACAGAAGCATCGAAGTTCGCGGTGTTAACCTCCTTCACAAGGCTAGCAGCTTCCTCGATGCTGTACATCTTAGTGCTGTCTACCTTTTGGATTGCTTCTTTTCTTTTCTTTGAAATTTTCACGCAATTAGGTTTATGATAAATAAGTATTGCTTACTAAGCTTCAGGAGCTCCTGTTACGTTAAAGCCCATTGAACGAGCCGTACCAGCAACCATCCTTGCACCTGATTCAAGCGTAAACGCATTAAGATCAGGCATTTTGATCTCAGCGATATCAAGACATTGCTGCCATGTTACGGTAGCAACCTTGTTACGATTAGGCTCAGGTGAACCCTTTTTCTTTTTTGCAGCTTCCATTAATAGAACAGCAGCAGGAGGAGTCTTCACGATAAACGTGAATGACTTGTCTGTGAAAACAGTAATCTCAACCGGAAGAACTTTCCCTGGTTGATCTTGAGTTCTAGCATTGAACTGCTTACAGAACTCCATAATGTTCACACCTTTTGCACCTAGTGCTGGTCCAACCGGAGGAGCTGGATTAGCTTGTCCTCCACGGATCTGCAATTTTATAAAGCCTTCTATCTCTCTAGCCATGACTTAGGATACTTTTTCAACTTGCATAAAATTCACTTCCACAGGAGTACGACGGCCAAAGATCTTTACGATCACTTTTAGCTTCTTCTTCTCCTCGTTGATCTCTTCAATGGTTCCCATAAAGTCATTAAATGGACCATCGATGATCTTCACTGTTTCATCAATCAGATAAGGTTCATTGGCCACTTCGCCCATTTCCTCGATCTCATCAACTTTACCTAGAAGTTTCTTTACTTCATCTTCTCTTAGACTTTCCGGGTTACTTCCACCAAGAAAGTTGATTACGTTCGTTGTGTTTCGAATGTGTGCCATGATGTCACCATTCAACAACTTTTCTTCAGCTTCCATGTAGATGTAGCCAGGGAACATATTACGCTCCTTGATCACCTTCTTACCGTTTCTGATCTTGTAGACCTTCTCGGTAGGAACCAAGATTTGAGTAATGATATGATCCCATCCTTCGCGAGATACTTCTGAGTCTAGATACTCTTTGACCTTTTTCTCTCTTCCGCTTAGAACTCTAAGGACATACCATTTTTTCCCTGATGCCGCCATATTATATGCCTAAGAACTAATTGACTAACCTAGAATAAGTGGATAGATTCCCTGTCTTAGAATCAAGCTGGACACCTGATCCATTCCAAGAATCATCAAAGCAATAAGTAGTGATGCGATTGACACAACAACAGCTGAAGCAGATAATTCCTTCCAGCTCGGCCATGTAACTTTGTACATCAACTCGTTATAGCACTCTTCTATGTAGACTATTAGTTTATTCACTTCTTAATTCAATTTGCACGGGCGGTAGGACTCGAACCCACAACCAATGGTTTTGGAGACCACTACTCTACCAATTGAGCTACGCCCGTGTTTCGATTAATTCCCGAAGGAATTAATCGATGATTTCAGTAACCTGTCCCGCACCTACTGTACGACCACCTTCGCGAATCGCGAAACGAAGACCTTTTTCAAGGGCAACTGGGTAGATCAACTCAACAGTAAGAGTTACGTTATCTCCAGGCATTACCATTTCTACACCGTCTGGCATAGTGATCTCACCTGTAACATCAGTTGTACGTAGGTAGAACTGAGGACGGTATTTGTTAAAGAATGGAGTGTGACGTCCACCTTCCTCTTTGCTCAGTACGTAAACCTCGCACTTGAACTTGGTGTGTGGAGTAACAGTACCAGCAGCACAGATAACCATACCACGCTTGATATCAGTTTTCTCAACACCACGTAGAAGAAGACCTACGTTATCTCCAGCTTCACCTGTATCGAGGATCTTACGGAACATCTCAACACCAGTAACAGTTGAAGTCATTTTATCAGCTCCAAGACCGATGATCTCAACGCTGTCTCCAGAGTTGATAACACCTCTCTCAACACGACCGGTAGCAACAGTACCACGACCAGTAATTGAGAATACGTCCTCAACTGGCATTAGGAATGGCTTGTCAATAGCACGTGGAGGAAGTGGAATGTACTCATCAACAGCAGCCATAAGTTTTTGAACAGCTTCAACACCTTCAGCATCTCCGTTAAGAGCTTTAAGAGCAGATCCTAGAATTACTGGAGTATTGTCTCCGTCGAACTCGTAGAAGTCAAGAAGTTCACGAACTTCCATCTCAACTAGCTCAAGTAGTTCAGGATCATCAACAAGGTCAACCTTGTTAAGGAACACAACAATACGTGGTACACCTACCTGACGTGCAAGAAGGATGTGCTCACGTGTTTGAGGCATAGGTCCATCAGTACCTGCTACAACAAGGATAGCACCGTCCATCTGGGCAGCACCTGTTACCATGTTCTTGATATAATCCGCGTGACCTGGACAGTCAACGTGAGCGTAGTGACGGTTTGCCGTCTCATACTCTACGTGTGCGGTATTAATCGTAATACCTCTTTCTTTTTCTTCTGGGGCTGCATCAATAGAATCGTAATCCTGTTTCTGAGCCAATCCATCGTTAGAAAGAACAGTGGTGATAGCCGCAGTCAAAGTTGTTTTACCGTGGTCTACGTGACCGATGGTACCAATATTGACGTGCGGTTTCGTCTTTTCGAATTTTTCTTTGGCCATTTTAATTGGTTTTAATAATCGATTTTATAGTTAATACATAGTAGGGTTTGATCGCCCCGCAGAGCCAATGACGGGAATTGAACCCGTGACCTTTTCCTTACCAAGGAAACGCTC
>CAXDOZ010000046.1:0-16730 GCA_963991145.1 uncultured Chitinophagales bacterium
TCAAATTGCCGGTTCCAACGGTTGTAGATCAGTCGAAATACGCGGGAGCAGATCGAGGAGATAAAGTCGGTGTGCTTGTCAATAGTGATTTCCTGGATGGCCTGGAAGTTCCTGCAGCTATACAAACAGCCATTGAGCATTTGGAGAAGATCGGCCTCGGTAAGAAGAAGATCAATTACAAATTGCGCGACGCAGGATTTTCTCGTCAGCGCTATTGGGGAGAGCCATTCCCGATCGTTTACGATCAAAACATTCCTGAATTGCTTCCCGATTCTGACCTGCCGGTCGATCTACCGGAAGTGAGTTCTTATAAGCCGGCTGGAGATGGAAAGTCACCACTTGCTACAAACACCGAATGGGTAAATCTGCCCGGAGGGCTAACTAGAGAAACCGATACGATGCCTGGCTATGCCGGTTCTTCCTGGTACTTCCTGCGATTCATGGATCCTCAGAACTCAGAAGCCTTTGTAGGAGCTGATAAAGAGGATTACTGGCGATCAGTTGATATGTATGTCGGTGGTTCTGAGCATGCGGTAGGTCACCTGATGTACTCTCGTATGTGGCAAAAGGTCCTTCACGACCTTGGTTACGTCCATATGGATGAGCCCTTCAAGCGCCTGATCAATCAGGGAATGATACAGGGTCGATCGAACTTTGTATATCGCGTTAGCGGCGAGAATACCTTTGTTTCGAGAGGACTTAAAGGTGCCTATAAAACAACACGATTAAACGTCGACATCAGTCTTGTTAAGGATGACATTCTCGATGTAAAGGCATTTAAGAAGTGGCGTGAAGATTTTGCCGATGCAGACTTCATCCTTGAGGAAGGAGAATACTACTGCGGCTACGAAGTGGAGAAGATGTCGAAGTCGAAATACAATGTCATCAACCCCGATGATATCGTAGATCGGTACGGAGCTGATTGCTTTAGAATGTATGAGATGTTCCTTGGACCCATCGAGCAAAGCAAGCCATGGGATACGCAGGGAATCGACGGTGTTTCCAAGTTTCTTCAAAAG
Source organism: uncultured Chitinophagales bacterium (assembly GCA_963991145.1). Taxonomy (GTDB): domain Bacteria; phylum Bacteroidota; class Bacteroidia; order Chitinophagales; family JABDMM01; genus CAXDOZ01. The sequence continues at coordinate 1,020 of CAXDOZ010000046.1, forward strand.
TTGTGGAGGCTATTCCATAATGAGAATGGCGAGTGGGAAGTTAGTGAGGGAGAGCCTTCGGCAGATGAGTTGAGAGCATTACATCAGACCATCAAAAAGGTGGGAGATGACATTGAGAAGTTTGCCTTCAATACCTGTGTGAGCCAGTTCATGATCTGTGTGAATGAGCTTACCAAGCTTAAGAGTAACAACAGTGCGATCTTGAAGGATCTTACCGCTACACTCGCACCATTTGCTCCCTTTATCAGCTCTGAACTTTGGGAGAAGCTAGGAGAGGAAGGAATGGTTCTCGATGCTGGATTCCCTGAGTTCAATGAGGATTATCTGAAGTCGGACACAGTCGAATACCCAGTTTCGATCAATGGAAAGATGCGTACCAAGATCAAGCTCGCTGCAGATATTTCTCAGCATCAGGCTCGTGAAGAGGTGATGAGTAATGAGGTAGTTGTTAAGTGGACAGAAGGCAAGGAAGTCAAGAAGTTCATTTTCGTTCCCGGCCGAATTGTAAATGTAGTAGTTGCCGGCTAGTAGAGCTCGTAGTTTACGAACCTACACTCAAGCTTTCCATTGTAGAGTGGAATGCGTCGCTTGCTTTTTAGACCCACTTTTTTCAGTGCTTCCATATTGGCAGACAGGATCCACGCCTGGAAACCCTCAAACTTCTGCTTGAAAATATCACCGATCTCCTTGTAAAGCGCATCGATATCTTCTGGTTGAATACGCTCTCCGTATGGTGGATTCATAATGATGATCCCTTTCTTACGTGGGGCTCTATACTCACCGAATTCTGCTTTTTCGAGCTCAATGAAGGCAGTTAATCCTGCTCTTCGTATATTTTCTCTGGCCTCGCTGAGCGCCTTACCCGAGTGATCAAAGCCCAGCATATCCGGAATCATTGAAGTGCTTGCACCAATGCTTTCCATATTCTTTACCTCATTCCAAAGATCCTTATCGAAGCCTTTCCACTTCTTGAAAGGGAAGTAGCTTCTCAATGATCCTGCTGGGATTCCTCTGGCCTTCATGGCTGCTTCAATCAGAATGGTGCCTGAACCGCACATCGGATCTAAGAAGGTAGAGTTACAATCCCATTCAGAGAGTGCTACTAGTCCGGCCGCGAGAACTTCATTCAATGGAGCGATATGACCGGAGTCTCTGTAACCTCTTTTGTTTAATGATCTACCTGAGCTATCAATTGAAATGTAGAGCTGATTCTGCTGCACCCTTAGGTGAATGCGCATGTCGGCTTCTTCAGGATCAACCGATGGTCTGTCTCCTGTTTGCTTTCTAAAGCGGTCGACAATTGCATCCTTAGCTTTCAAACTCGGGAAATGATTGTGCTTGAACATGCTCGAATTGAGCAAGGTGTCAACCGCAATCGTGTTGTTTACGGTGATCCAATCTTCCCAGGGGATATTGTAGACTGCATTGTATAGATCGTCCTGGCCTTTGATCTCCATATCCTCAAGTGGGATAAGGAATCTGAGCGCTAAGCGCGAATGATAGTTTAGAATGTAGATGAGCTTCTTATCGCCAACAAAAGTGACAGCTCGTCTCGAAGTTTCAACTTCTTCAGCTCCCCATCCTTTTAGCTCCTCCGCTAAAACATCTTCAAGTCCTGCAAGCGTAATAGCAGTTACAGGGAATTTTCCTTTGAGATTCGACATTACTTGATCCAGCCCTTTTCTTTATACCATTTGATAGAAATCGCTATTCCCTCTTCCAGACTTACTCGTTGCTCATAGCCCAGTTCTTTCTTTGCTTTCTCAGGCGAACAAGCCCAGCTATCCTGAACTACTTCTTTTGCTTTTTCCAGATTCAGCGTTGCTGCTTTGCCTTGAATAGAGGCAAATAGCTGAGAGAAGAAAGCCACGATAAAGACAACAAAATTGGGAACGGTGATTACGAGAAAACCTTTGCCCAGAGCCATTTTGCTGTATTTGATGATCTGACTGTAATCGTATTCTTCTTCGCTACTGATGAAGTATGTCTCACCTGAAGATCTATCAGATTCCATTGCCTGACGCATTCCGCGAACCAGGTCGGAAACGTAGATCATGCTAAGCGTTTTGCGCTTGAATCCCACGTTTGAGAATGCACCCTGAGACATTGCTTTGAACACCGTAAAGATCTCAGTATCCCTGGGACCGTAAACCGATGGAGGTCGTAAGATCACGATCGGTAGTCGGTTCATATAGCTATGACAGAGCTTTTCCTGTTCAACCTTGCTTTTCCCGTACTGTGAGATTGGATTGTATTCCCACATCTCATTTGAAGGATGACCTACTTTATTGGGTCCAACTACTGCCAGACTGCTTGATACAAGAATGTTTTTGATCTTATCTGCATGAGGCAAGGCGGCTTCCAGCACAGTTTGGGTTGTTCCTACATTTCCTTCGAGATAGCCTTCGTAGTTCCTTGCTTTCACGGTGCCAGCGAGGTGGAATATGTAATCCGCGTCAGCGAAATTCTTCTCAAGACCCTCACTGTCGGTCAATGGGCAAACAACGATCTCAGCTCCAGTATTTTCAATGTATCTGAGATTGCTTGTTTTGCGCACAAGGGCGCGAACGCGATAACCCTCAGAAATCAAATGCTCTGTGAGGTGACTGCCAATGAAGCCGGTCGCTCCTGTGATTACTACAAGTCCTTTATCTAATCCCAAACTGTGTGTACATTTTTATTGCGGTTCGAAGGTGCATCAAAATATCCATTTGGATAGTGTTTTTGCAAATGCACCAACATCAAATCTTTCGCTTTCTCCTTGAGATCAGATTCATCACTCTCCGTCATTCCTTGTGTTTCAATGGGCTCTTCCCAATAGATCCTGATCTTCCCCGGACGGATATAAGTCAGGCTCCTCGGCATTAGCTCACCTGCATTGATAATGGTACCAACTACCAATGGGATCTGAGCATAGATCGCCAATCGGAATGCGCCATCGTGAAAGTGCTTTAGCAGGTTATCAGTGGTATTACAGGTTCCCTCCGGGAGGATAACCATGGATGCTCCGGTTCCAAGTTTTTCCTTCATTGCCGACATGCTCCACTTCCGATGTTCCTTATCATCGCGGCGAACGGGAACATAAAGCTTCTTTAATAGAAAGCCGAGAACAGGATAATTAAGGATCTCTGCCTTGCCGAGGAATTTTTTAAAGTTTGGGATATAAGAACCTACTAAAAGTGCATCGAGGTAGGATCGGTGATTGGTAGAGAAGACGCATTGTCTTTCTGTAGGAATGCGATCTGCATTTACTTCCTCAACTCGGATACCCCAAAGGAATAAGGTAACTCGAGCAACCTTCTCTGGTAGCCGGTGCATGAGGTACATGATCTTTTCATTCTTTGAAAAGAGGCTTACGCCGATAAAGAGAATAGGGAAGTGGCTGAAGAGGAAAAAAGCAAAAACCAGCAGGCACCAAAGCGTCCATGGGAACCAAATTATCGGACGGATGAACTTCACTGTATTAAGCTAGCACCATTGAAGGAATCTGGGAAATAAGAAAGCCCCGACCGATAAGTCGAGGCTTTTCTGTCTTAAGTTCTACTACTTGATGATGAAGTCAACTCTTCTGTTAGCGCTGTTTCTAGTTTCAGAAGCAGGCTCTGCTTTTCCTTTAGTAACAATCTCGAACTGACTCTCATCAACTCCGTAATTGTCGATAAGGAATTGGGCAACAGCTTCAGCTCTTCTTCTTCCAAGCTCGATATTGAATTCTTCAGAACCAACCAGGTCAGTGTGACCAACGATCAGGATCTCCATTCCTTCATTTTCTTTAAGCGCTCTTGCTACGTTGTAAAGTGCAGCTTCATATTCTCTACCCACAGCAGTGCTGTTGAATCCAAAGAACACGCTGTTGAAATTGAAGCCTCTTAGCTTGTTCCAATCTTCAGGCTCACCAATTTGAAGGTTGTCTGCAATTGAAATACCCTCGAAGTTCACCATTTTACCAGCAGCGGTGTTTGGCTCGCGGTCTTTGTAGTCCGGAACACCATCTTTATCTGAATCGATTGCGCGACCGAAGTCATCTACAGTTGCACCTTTTCCGCTGAATAGCTCTTCATCTGCGTGATCAGGAACACCGTCGTAATCAACATCCATTGCAGCTCCTGAACCGTCAACTTTAACTCCTTCAGGAGTATCGTCTTCAACATCAAATGCATCAGAAACACCGTCACCATCACTATCAGAAGATAGTCTGTCAACTTTGCGTTCCATAGCATTGAAATCATCGATAATGGTCTCAAGTGGATTAACCCACTCGATATGCTGCTTGTCTTTCTTCTTTGTTCCGAGCTTGAATGTTATGGTAGCTCCGATGTTTGAGAACTTATCGTTCTTCCCTCTAGATGGGTGATTCCATTCCATTCCATCAAAGCGGTCGCTGAGCACAAAGTTCCAGTTCGCTTCAATTCCAAGGTCAACTAGTGATCCAAGACGGAATTTCAATCCCAATCCAAATGGGATAACAACTTCAGTGTTTGATGCATCCGGGCTGAGTCTTAAAGCAGCCGAATCTACAAGTGCATCGTTAACGATGTCACGAACTTCATAATCTGCGTAGTTCATTCCAAGACCAACATAAGTATAGAATGAAACCACTCTTGGCTTGGTGTTTCTGCCGTATTGCTGAGCCTTCAGCCTTCTATTGATTCCAAATAGTGTATTTGAGATATTCCAATAGATATTCAATGATCCCTGGTAAGTGGTAGTGCTGTGGTACAGACCGTTATCGATCAGGCCTCTGCTATCAAAGAAATCGATTGAGGTCTGGCTCGACATATTCGTATCGGCAACTCCCTGAACCTTAGCGAAGGTGAAATTACCCATCAGGCCGAAGGCCCCGTTAAACATTTTGATTGCACTTAAACCGACACCATATTGATATTCACTTATAGGGTCAATTGTACCAAAGAAATCCTTGTAGCGAATATCAGTGTAGGGATTCGTGAATCCTGCCATTAACATTAATGACCAGGTTCTGTATGGCTTATCTGCTCTTGGATCAGGCGTGGGTCTCTTTTCTTCTGTCCTTACTCTGGCAGGTTCCTCTTTTGAAACCTCTTCTTCAATGGCTTCCTCCACAGCTTCTGCAGCTTCTTCTTGAGCCCTGCGCTTTTTCTCCTTAGCTGTCTCCTCTGCTTCCTCAGCTTCTTCAACGGCCTCCTCGGCTGCTTCTACTGCTTCTTCAGCCTCTTCAACAGCTTCTTCCTCAGTATTTCTCTTTTTCTTTCTACCGCCTTCAGTAGTCTCCTCCGATTCCTGCTGATTTCTATTCTTCTTTTTTCCTTCTTCTTCGGCTTGAAGTTCTTTCAGCTCTTCAAGAGTCTGAGACTGTAGATCCTGTGTGCCAGCAAAAAGAAGAAAACAAAGGGTGAAAATTAGTATTCTAGGGGTCATGAGATTTCGTTGTTTCAGCAAGCAAATGTAAAATCTTTTATTGTAACAATTTGATTGTAATCCTAGCGGATAGACTCTATGTAATGTAAGCCTTTGGCGTACTTTTCGAAGAGTAGTCCCTTCAACATTTCATAGTCATCATCACTATTAACAAAGTCAAGTTCTGCTGCATCAATAACCAGTACCGATGATTGGTTCTGAGTCTTAAAGAAATCAAAGTATCTGTCGCTCACCTGTTGCAGGTATTGAGGTTTGATCTCCTGCTCAAAAGACCTTCCTCTCTTTTTAATGTTCTTAAGTAAGCGTTCAACGGGGCAGTGTAAGAAAAGGATGATCTGAGGCTGTGGGAGTGTAGGATTAATAATGTGGAAGAGCCTTTTATATAGCTCGTTTTCCTGCTTTTTCAGATTCACCCCGGCAAAGATCAGCGACTTGTAGAATACGTAATCGGATATAGTGAGCTGATCGAACAAAGAAGGTCCCTGGATCTGCTTTTGAATTTGCTGATAACGCTCAGCCAGGAAATACATCTCCAGTGGAAAAGAGTGGCGCTCCGGGTCTTTGTAAAACTTTGGTAGAAAGGGATTGTCGGCAAACTCTTCCAATACTATGTCCGCCTTAAAGTCCAGAGCAAGCTTCTTTGCAAGGGTGGTTTTCCCTGCACCAATATTTCCTTCAACTGTGATGAAGCTGTAATCCGGTTTAAGCATTATAGATCGTTATTTGATCGGTATCGGCCCGTAGGGCCAAAAGTTCTGAAACTGATTTATTGAGGACAGCTACATTCATTTCAGCGGCTAGCTCAGACAGCGGAACTAAAGTAAATGAACGTTCACTCATTGAAGGGTGTGGAATGATGAGATCCGGCTCATTTACTTCCAATTGCCCATACAAGAGTATATCGATGTCGATCTCTCTCGGACCCCAACGCTCGCGGCTTTCCCTTCCAATTTGCTCTTCGATCTTCTTTAGCTCTTTGAGTAATTGCTTAGGAGGGAAGCTAGTCTCGATCTCTATGACTCTATTCAAAAAGTTAGGTTGATCCTCCTTTCCCCAGGCAGGGCTTTCAACTATGCTTGATCGCCTTACTATCTGAATCCCAATCCCTTCGATAGCTTTTTCTGCAGATAGAATGTAGTTCTCCCGATCACCCAGGTTTGTGCCCAGCAATAGATATACCTGCTTGAACATTAGTCGGTCCGATTTTGAAATTGGTCGATTATAGATGCGATCAAACTTAGTTTATTTTAACATTGTTCCAGATTACAGAAAAACAGAAAATCGATGAAAAATTTCTTTGGTAATGTATTGGCTACAGTGGTTGGACTTTTTGTGTTTACCTTTCTGGTAACACTATTTAGTTTCCTCATTGTTTTAATTGCGGCCTCCTCGGGAGGAGATGATTTTGAGGTTCAGGAAAACTCGATCATGACGATCTCGCTTGATTATGCAATTCCTGAAAAATCACCAGCAGATCCACTTCAGGGTCTGGACTTCTTTAATATGTCGATCAATCAAAGCATGGGATTGACAGAGATCCTTACTGCAATTGATGCTGCTGCAGAAGACGATCGCATAGAAGGGATCTACTTAAAGACAAGTAACACGCCTAATGGTATTGCAACATTGAAAGCTATTCGCGACAGGCTGGAGTCATTCCAGGAGTCAGGAAAGTTTATTGTCGCATATAGTGAGCTCTACTCTCAGAAATCTTACTACATGGTTTCAGTTGCTGACGAGATCTACCTAAATCCAAAAGGAATGATGGATTTCAGAGGATTAGGAGCACAGATGGTATTCTTTAAAGGAATGATGGAGAAGGTGGGAGTGAAGATCATCCCATTCCATGCCGGTCAGTATAAAAGCGCTTTCGAGCCATTCACAAGAGAGAAGATGTCGGATGCAAACCGCGAGGCTTACAAATTTATCCTTGATGAGATCTACGCTCAGTTTTTAGAGAGCATTGGCGACTCCAGAGATATGTCGAGCACTGAGCTTCACAATATTGCCAATGGCTTATTGCTTGAGAATTCACAATCAGCAGTGGATCTCGGAATGATCGATGGATTGAAATATCAGGATGAAGTAATGGAATTATTGAAAGATAAGACCGGACGTGGAGAAGATGATGACATCAACTGGATCTCAACCAGCAAGTACTTCAGATATGAAGCTGGCGAAACTGATTCGGAGTCAGACAATGTTGCTGTGCTATTCGCAATGGGTAACATTGTAGATGGCGATGCTGAAGAAGGAACAATTGGTTCAGAGAACTACGCCAAAATGATCCGCGACATTCGCGAGGATGAGAGTATAGCTGCTCTTGTTCTTAGAGTGAACAGTGGCGGTGGAAGCGCTCTTGCTTCAGAGGTAATTCTTAGAGAGCTGAACCTTGCAAAAGAAACCATGCCTGTTATTGTTTCCTTTGGAGATGTGGCCGCCTCCGGCGGATACTATATCAGCTGCCATGCTGATCACATTTTCGCTGAGCCAAATACCATTACAGGATCTATCGGGGTCTTTGGTTTGATTCCCGATATGTCGCAGATGTTCAATGATAAACTAGGTATCACCTTTGACACAGTTAGCACAGCACAGTATGCTGTGTTTAGCGGAGGAACAGGTGCTTTGAAGGATCGCGAGGCAGAAGTGATCCAAAATGGAATTGATGAGATCTACATGGACTTCCTTACTCATGTTTATGAAGGAAGAAAAGATAAAGGACTGCTTGTTGGAGATACTGCTTTAGCTGATCTGGTTGCTGGAATGGCTCACATCGCTGAGGGAAGAGTATGGACAGGTACTCAGGCATTAGACCTTGGATTGGTTGATGATCTTGGAAACCTGGACGCAGCTGTAGCTTACGCAGCAGAAGAGGCAAGCATTAGCAAGTACGGTGTTGTTAAGTATCCAAAGAGAGAAGATCTCGATTTCTTTGGAGAAATAATCATGGAGATTGTTGAAGAGGAACAAAAAGACTCTGAAGCCAGAGTGATCTCTGAAGTCCTTGGGGTAGATATGGAATATCTGTGGATGCTAAAGGATGTTCGCACCATGTACCGCTACCAAATGCTTATGCCGGTTGTGATGGAGATCTTTTAATCTCTGTCAAAAAGGATCCTTTGCCCCTTTTGGGACTCGTCAAAGGAACCATTCTTATAGGCTAAATGACCATTTACAAAGGTGTGGGTAACCGCACCTTTGAAGTTTTTACCCAGGAAGGGCGACCATCCGCATTTGTAAAGAATGTTGTCGTATTGAACCTTGAGATCCTTGTTGGGATCTACGAGAACAAGATCTGCCTTATAACCTTCACGGATGTATCCTCGCTCGGCAATCTCAAAGCAGTCAGCAGGAGCATGGCACATTTTCTCAACTATACGTTCAGGGCTGATCATGCCTTTATGGTAGAAGTCGAGCATTACGTTTAGACTGTGCTGCACTAATGGCAAGCCAGATGGTGCTTTGAAGTAGCTATTCATTTTCTCTGCTCGTGTATGAGGAGCATGATCAGTGGCAATGATATCAAGGCGATCATCGAGCAGTGCTTCGAAAAGAGCTTTCTTATGGCGCTTTTCTTTGATCGCAGGATTACACTTTACCTGAGTAGTGAGGATGTAATAATCCGAAGCATCAAAGTACAAGTGGTGAACGCAGACCTCAGATGTAATCCGCTTCTCTTTTAAAGGGATATCATTCCTAAATAGATGTAGCTCGTCTTCGGTTGAGATATGGAGAATGTGCAGCCTGGTGTTATGCTTCTTTGCAAGCTCTGAGGCAAATTTCGAGCTCTTCAAACAAGCTTCTTCATTTCGAATGATTGGATGAAAGGCGATCCACAGATCTTCTCCATATCGATCGCGGTACAAAGCCTCATTATCTCTGATTGTTTGCTCGTCCTCGCAATGAGTAGCGATCAGGCAGGGAGCATTTGCAAATATCTTTTCCAGCACTGTCGCCTCGTCAACCAACATGTTTCCTGTACTGGAACCCATAAAGATCTTGATACCACAGGTGTTCTTGCAGTTGGTCCTCATTACCTCATCGTAGTTCTCATTTGAGACTCCCATGAAGAAGCTATAATTAGCCATGCTCACAGCATTGGCGCGATCGTACTTCTCCTGAAGCTTAGCCTGAGTAAGAGCAGGAGGCTTGGTGTTAGGCATCTCCATAAATGTGGTAGTACCACCGGCAACCGCTGCTTTGGCTTCTGTATAGATCTCAGCCTTGTGGGTAAGTCCTGGTTCTCTGAAGTGAACCTGATCGTCAATGATCCCTGGAATCAGCCATTTTCCTTTACCGTCGAATTCCTCCACTGCACCATCAACCTGAATATTCGATCCAATCTTTGCAATTCTCTCATTCTCAATCAATAGATCACCTTCAATGATCTTTCCTTCATTTACAATACTAACTTCCTTGATGAGCTTCTTCGACATGATTATTTCTTGGGCTTGTTGGACTTAAATTTATTTATCGAGATGGAATTTTTTACCTCAGGGAGCCAAAGGTTTAGTTTATTCCGAGCAAATCTCGAGTTTAGTTCAAATTCTTGTTAACAAGATGTAAAATTTCTCAAGTCGAAAAGTGTATTTTTGCGCTTGAATAAGGACTATTAGGTTTTAAACCGTGCTATGTCTACAAGTACCAAAGTAACTAAGGATCTATTTGATAAATGTTATGCCTACACCAGGGCTGACGATGTAAAGGCTCAGGGAATCTATCCCTGGTTCCGTCCTATTGAAGAGGGTGAGGGAAGTGTTGTTGTAATGGATGGTCGCAAGATCATCATGGCTGGATCCAATAATTATTTGGGCTTGACCACACATCCAAGAGTTAAGGAAGCAGCCCGAAAAGCGCTCGAGATCTATGGAACATCATGTTCCGGATCGAGATACCTAACGGGTACAATTGATCTTCACGAAGAACTGGAGCAAAGACTTGCCAAGTTCATGAATAAGGAAGCTGTTCTACTTTTCTCTACCGGATACCAATCAGGACAGGGAGTGATACAACCGCTTGTTGGTAGAGGAGACTACCTGTTTTCAGATAGAGATAATCATGCGAGTATCGTAGTGGGTAATATGATTGCCAGTGCCCAGGGAACAATTGTGAAGCGATACAAGCACAATGATATGGAAGACCTTGAGCGTTTGCTGAAGACTGTTCCATATGAAGCTGGAAAGATGATCGTGACAGATGGCGTATTCTCCACTTTTGGTACGATCGCTCAGCTCGATGACCTTACCAGACTTGCAAAGGAATACAATGCTAAGCTCCTTGTAGATGACGCCCACTCTGTTGGTGTCCTTGGAGAAGGAGGTAGAGGAACTGCAAGTGAATTTGACAAAGAAGATGAAGTTGACCTTATCACCTGTACCTTCTCTAAAACCCTTGCCAGCCTTGGAGGCTTTGTTGCAGGTAAAGAGCGAGTGATAAACTACTTAAAGCACCATTCTCCAGCATTGATCTTTAGTGCATCTCCAACACCACCTTCTGTAGCAGCAGCTCTTGAAGCCCTGAATCTTCTGGAAGAAGAACCAGAAAGAGTAGACAGGCTGGTTTACAACGCCAATAAAGTCAGAACTGCCCTTAAAGAAATGGGCTATCACGTTCTGGATGGGCGTACTGCTATCGTTCCCGTGATCATCGGGGAAGACCTGGCAGCAATGGAGATCTGGAAAGAATTATTCGAGAATGGAATTTTCGTAAACGTATTCATCCCACCAGCGACTCCACCAAACAAAGCCATGCTGAGAAATAGCTTCATGGCTACTCATGAAGAAGATCAACTCGACAAGGTGATCGATATCTACTACAAGGCTGGAAAGCGTCTGGGCATCATCTAATTATGATCCAAATCCGACCTGTCGAGTCTAAGAAAGACCGCAAAGCCTTCATCAAGCTTCCATACAAGATCTATGAGAATGATCAACAGTGGGTTGCCCCGCTTGAGATGGATGTCAAAGGCAAACTCAATCGCAAACACCCATTTTTTGAGTTCGGTGATATGGAGCTCTTTCTTGCCGAGAAAGATGGTGAAGTTGTAGGTAGGATTGCCGCAATTACGAACGATCGTTACAATGAGCATCACCCAGGTAGGACTGGATTCTTCGGTTTTTTCGAATGTATTGATGATCAGGAAGTTGCAAATGCTCTTCTCGATACAGTAAAAGAGAATCTTCAGGCGAAAGGCCTTGAGATAATGCATGGTCCGGCATCACCGTCAAGTAACTACGATTATGGATTATTAATAGATGGTTTTGATGATTCACCACGGATCATGATGACCTATAATCCTCCTTATTACCAGAAGCTTCTGGAAACCTATGGCCTGCCAAAAGCGAAGGATCTTCTTGCTTACAAATTGATTGAAGAAGAGGTCAATACGAATGAAAAGCTGCAGCGTATCGCGAAAATGGCAAAGGAGCGAGCAGGTCTTACGATCAGGCAGTTTGACGTAAAGAATCTTAGAGCGGAAGTTGAAACCTTTAAGCACATCTACAACGAAGCCTGGGAAACAAACTGGGGACACGTACCATTTACTGAGGCCGAGATAGATCTGATGGCTAAAGAAATGAAGATGGTAGTGGAGCCTAAACTTGCGCTATTTGGTGAGATCGATGGAAAGATCATGGGGATGGCTTTAGCTATGCCGGATTACAATATTGTAGTCAAAGAGATGAAGGGAAAACTCTTCCCTTTCGGCTTCCTTAAATTCTTTACCAAAAAGAAGAAGATCAACTGGGTACGAATCCTATTACTGGGGATTCTGCCAGAATATCAGAAACGTGGTCTTGATTCTGTATTCTACACAGAGCTGATCAGAGCTTCAGCCGAGTTAAATCTCGTGTTTGGAGAGGCATCATGGATCCTCGAGGACAATGAGATGATGAAAAGAGGAATCGGAGTTGTAAACGGCAAGGTTTACAAGACCTACCGCATTTACGAACTGGATATAAAGTCCTAATCTACCTGAATAAAGTACTCTTCCTTGTTAATGTAGATCTGTAGAGGAGACTCGCGCTTATCGATCAAAGCGCCAATTCCAATTTGTATAGTCTCCTGAATTAAGGCTCTGCACATGTCTCCCTGTTCCTGATCTTCCAGGTAAATGAAGAATGGTTCGTCCAGAGTAAGATTGGCTTCGCAAAAAGCCTCAAAAGGATGCTCTTTGCATCCTCCACCGTATTGAACATCTACAAAAAGGGTCTTATCCTCATACCTGACTCCCAAAACTTCGAAGAACTGCTTTTGTATATCGATCTTGAGTTTCTCCTTTGGGATCTCAGTCAAATACACAAATTTATCCTGCTCCATCTCAGATAGTATATCAGACATGTCCGGACCTTCTTCCACACGCACGCCGCATGCATTAGCACTGATAATCAAGACAATGGAGAGTAGGAGGAATTGAATTCTCATATTAGTATTTTGTGAGGAATAAAATTGCAACTAAGTTGCTGAACAATGTGCCTAATATGCGCCTTTATCTGCAAAAGATTTAAATGGTCAAGCTGATCGAATGTCCACGCGATGCCATGCAGGGATTGCACGACATCATTCCAACCGAAAAGAAAATAGAGTACATACAATCACTGCTCGAGGTGGGTTATGACACCATCGACTTTGGCAGTTTTGTTTCTCCTAAAGCAATTCCTCAAATGGCCGATACGCCTGAGGTTTTGGCCGGTTTGGATCTCAGTAACACCAAATCAAAACTCCTTTCTATTGTTGCGAATGAGCGGGGAGCAGACGACGCTTTACAACACGAGGAGATCGATTATCTGGGATTCCCTTTCTCTATATCAGAGACATTCCAAAAGAGAAATACGAACTCTAGTATTGAAGAATCTTTTGAGCGTGTTAAGGTCATTGCTGATAAATGCAATTCAAAGGGGAAAGAGCTCGTGATCTACATTTCAATGGGCTTTGGGAATCCTTATGGAGATGTATATGATGCAGGTATCGTTGAAGAGTGGATCGCTAAGATCAAACCACACGGAGTGAAAATCTTCAGCCTTTCTGATACAGTTGGTATCGCGAAGCCGGATATCATTCAATATCTCTTCAAGCATCTTGTTCCTGCCTTCCCGGATCTTGAATTTGGAGCTCACTTCCATACTGCTCCTCATAACTGGAAAGAAAAGATTGAAGCAGCATACCTCAATGGCTGTAAGCGTTTCGATGGTGCTATCAAAGGCTTTGGTGGTTGCCCAATGGCCAAAGATGATCTGATAGGAAATATGCCAACTGAAAACATGCTGAACTACTTCAGCAAAGAGGAATTAGGACCAGATTTCTCTATCGATGCTTTTGAGCGATCTCTCAGATTGTCGATGCAGGTGTTTCCGAGCTAATAGTTTCTCGCGCCAAATAACAAGCTTCCAACCCTGATCATATTACTTCCACAGGCGAGAGCGATCTCATAGTCACCAGACATTCCCATGCTCAACGTTTGCATCTCCTGTCCATTCAAACGCTCATCAGCGCGGTAGCGCTCAAAAACTTCTCTTAGAAACCTGAACTCACTCTCCACCTGAGCCTTGTCCTCTGTGAAGGTTGCCATGCCCATGAATCCGCTGATAGATGCTCCTACGAGCGGAATATTATGAATCTCAGTAAGCAGCTCGTTCAACTCCTTTTCATCCAAACCAAACTTGCTTGATTCCTGAGCGATATGCATTTGCAAAAGCACCGGAATCTTTCTTCCAACCCGCTTTCCCTGCTTATCGATCTCCTTTAACAGGCGAAGTGAATCGATACTGTGGACCAAATGCACAAACTCGGCCATATACTTCACCTTGTTTCGCTGCAAATGACCGATCATATGCCAGTGGATACCATCACTGATCTGCTCATGCTTTTGACTTAGCTCCTGAACCTTGTTTTCTCCAAAGTCAAGCTGTCCGGCATTCATAAGCTCCTTGATGTCCTCAATTGGCTTGGTCTTGCTGACAGCAACCAAAGTTGCCTCGTGCTCCTCACATTGCTTCAATATCCTGTCATAAGCCTGAAGATCCATTGATGGGTTTTTTATTCCTTTGCAAAGAAATGAAAATGCTCCGCTTCACCATTTTGTTTGTGATTCTTTTGGCTTGCGCCGATAACGGTCCCAAACCACCCAAAGATCCGGTGGATGAAGATCTGATGGTAGAAGTTCTTCGCGACTTTCATTTATCTCAAAGCTATCATGAGTTAAAGGGCCTACCGGCCGATACGTTGGATCTCGTCATGAATCGAAGCTTCAATTATATCCTGGAAGAGAAGGGAGTAGACCGTGAAAAATTTCAGGAAACATTCGATTATTACCTGACCCATCCTGAGGAATTTACCCTGCTTTACGAGCGTGTTGTAGCAGAAATAGATTCCATCAATCCAGAAGAGGCTCTTTAAGTTTTTGCCTCCTTCAAATTCCTTTATTTTAGGGCCAAATTCTCATTGAATGAAAAAAGTTGTTTCGAACGCTGACGAGGCGATTCGCGGTATATCCGACGGCATGACACTCATGCTTGGAGGCTTTGGTTTATGCGGTATTCCTGAAAACTGCATCGCAGCATTGGTAAGATCTGGAGTAAAGGATCTCACATGCATCAGTAACAATGCCGGAGTTGATGATTTTGGAATTGGATTGATGCTTCAGCAACACCAGGTAAAGAAGATGATATCTTCTTATGTAGGTGAGAATGCTGAGTTTGAACGTCAGCTGTTATCAGGTGAATTAGAAGTAGAGCTTACCCCTCAGGGAACTCTCGCTGAAAAGATCAGAGCAGGTGGAGCAGGAATTCCGGCTTTCTTCACTCCAACCGGATTCGGAACGGAGATCGCAGATGGAAAAGAGGTAAGAGACTTCAACGGTAAACCGCACATTCTTGAGCACGCTCTTTACGCTGATTTCGCCATTGTAAAAGCCTGGAAAGGGGATACCAAAGGAAACCTCGTATTCAAAGGAACAGCGAGAAACTTCAATCCAATGATGGCTGCAGCCGGTAAGATCACAATCGCCGAGGTGGAGGAATTGGTAGAACCGGGAGTATTGGCTCCGGCCGACATTCATACGCCTGGAGTTTACGTTCAGCGCATTTTTGAAGGAACGAATTACGAAAAACGAATCGAGCAACGCATCACGCGCTCATAGCATAGAACCATGGGACTAGATAAATTTCAAATCGCACAACGCATCGCTCGTGAGCTCGAGGATGGATACTACGTGAATCTGGGAATCGGAATTCCCACGCTTATCGCAAACTACATTCCCGAAGGGATAGAGGTTACGCTGCAGTCTGAGAATGGATTGCTCGGTATGGGACCATT
>CAXDOZ010000047.1:0-16447 GCA_963991145.1 uncultured Chitinophagales bacterium
TTTGACGAGTAATATTTACAGTGTAAAAGTTTACGTACTTCTGTTCCGGAACCGGTGAGATGATCAAAGAGTAAGATTGTCCATCAAATCGAACCTCCATATCGCGTCTCTCAGAACGCTCCAATGATGCTCGAATATTCTCGATAATCTCTTTGGAAAAGAAACCATGCTCATAGCCTTCCCAGGTTTTAAGCATTCTTTCAGCGGGTTCGTTTTTGTATAAGATCTCTCCTCTGCTGCTTACTCTCAGAATTGGGTCTCTGTTTTCCCCTGGAAACTTTGCAAGATCATTAAGCTCTTTCTCTGTCTTCTTGCGATCTGTAATGTCTTCGATCACCGCAAAAAATCCCTGGACATTTCCAGACTCATCAATATCGGGAATGAATCGCGTAAAAACATCGCGATATAGCCCCTCAACATTCTTGATCTTCCCTTCAAACTCTATCTCTTTTCCATCAAAGACCGATTGGAACTTTCTTTCAAGAGAGGACGCGGCTTCATAGGCGAAGAGCTTTGAAACCAGCTCTCCCTCAAGCTCTTCAGCAGAAACACCAAACCACTGCTCGTACTGCTTATTATTGAATTGATATCGGAAACTTCGATCGACATAAGCCACGCAGAATGGCAGTGCATCGGTGATGGTCTTCAACTGCTTTCTTGATTCACTTAAAGCTTCTTCATTGAGAATTCTGTCTGTAATATCTCTGGCCGTTGAGAGGATGAGATGGACTTCTCCCTTCTCATTTAGAATTGGAACTGTAATAGCCTCAATTTGTATGTATTCCCCATCTTTTCTCCTAAATCGAAGTGTGGAGCGATAGTCTCTTCTTCCTTTGCTATACTTATCATCAATATGAGGTAAGTGAACTTCCTCAAGTGTGCGGTCTACATCTTCTTCATGGATAAAGTCATAAGGAGAATGGTCTACTAATTCTGAAGGATCATAGCCAAAGATGCTCTTAGCGGAGTCACTCACCCATTTGTAGATTCCATCGGGCTTATGCAAGGCAAAAACATCCTGAGCATGTTCTGAGAGAAGGGTAAGTCTTTCGTGACTTCTTTCCAGCTCTTTTTCAAGAAGCTTCTTTTGAGTTATATCCCGGTTGATTGTCGCATATCCCGATAGATTCCCATATTCATCAACCAGTTTTATAGCCCAAACATGAGTGTATCGGTACTCACCCGATTTGTTTTTATCCCTTACGTCACCTTCCCAGGTTCCGCTTTCATTTAGGATTTTTCTTACATCCTCTCTGTTGCTGTTTAGATACTCTGTTTCGGTAACTTCTTCTACCTGCCTTCCAAGAACTTCTTCCTTTTTCCAACCAAAAAGCTTCTCGGATCCTTTATTCCAGAATTCGATCTTAAGGTCAGGACCCGTGATAATTAGGGAATCACTAGTCTTATGGAGGATATCGGAGTAGATTTTAAGATTGCCTGTAGATCTCTTCTCGCTCTTGAGTTTTTCGATCTCCCGACGAAGCTTTTCATTCTCCTTTTCAAGATCCGCGATATTTCTATTCTCAGTAAGCATGCGGTGGTGCCATAATATAAACCAAAAAACAGGCAATGTAAATAGCTGAGCTAGTCCAGAAGCACTGTGACTTCTACTCTTCGGTTCATTTGTCGCTCGTAATCATCTTTTGGGTAAGGGTAGAGCATTGAGTGATTACCATATCCCTTGAAACTAAGTCGGTTTCTTTCGATTCCCATTTCAACTAATTCGAGAACGACAGCTTTGGCTCTATTAACCGATAGATTGTACATTTCAGAGCCCATAAACTCAGGCGGAACACCGGGTAGATTGATGTGTCCACCTACTTCAACAGAGATATCCGGGTTGCTATCGAGGAATTGATATAGCCTTTCCAGTTCAATCTCGGATCCGGCAGTGAATTCTGCCTTATTTGGCTCGAAGTAGATCTTATCGAATGCAATTTTCTGACCCGGCTCCACGCTTTTTCCTTCAAACTTGATCTTTGGCAGATCTAACTGAATATCAGCTCGAATGGAGTCCACAGATCTAAATCCAGTTGAAATGAAGCTCTTTGTTGCCATTATATCTCCATACTCTGCGTACAAAGTGACCTTGTATTTCCTCCTGATAAGCGCGGTATAGTAGCCAGTAAAAGAGTCGGCCAGATAAACAGAACCAGATGTTCCCACTTCTGAAACAGAAGCTCCAATGGGTTTTGAGTCTTCCAGTTTTGTGACAAAGCCATATACGATGAAATAGTCCCTTAAACTATCTATGGGCATGGGAAAACTAACTGTTACAGTGGCATTTCGATCCTGCCATAAATCGCTTTCTGTATTACTCTCCGCTTTGGTTTCCCCGGTAGGTTTTAGGCTCAATCCACTTAATGACAAGCCTCTTGACCTGATATAATCCGACACAGAATTTGCTCTTTCTTCTGATAATCTCTGATTGTATTCGATATTTCCGGTGCTATCCGTGGATGCTGTAATCTCAATAGAACAGAAAGCAAGTCCTTGAATGGAATCGATGAATTGATCAAGCTCAGATTGAGCTTCAAGACTTATTTCACTCTGATCGACCTCAAAAAAGATCTTTGTTTTCAGAGCATAAGGGCATTCCTGTGCATATCCAAAAGTGAATATGCATAGTCCTAACAGTACTATGATAAATGCTCTTATCATCTCTTTTAGAACGAAGCAATTACTGTTTCCTGCTTCTCAGCATTAGATACAGCAAAATTAGGCATAGACCACTAGCAACTGAAAATGCGATCAGACTGATTAGGGGTACACCTTCGTAATTGTTTGAGTTGACCATCGTTGGTGAATTCATGATCAAACCACCTGTAAGATATAATGCAGCAGTTATAATTGCCACGATGATCCTGTTTGCCATTGAGTTAAGCCTCAATAGCATGTACTCATATCCTGTAAGTTTCAGCTCAATCTTGAGCTGGCCCTTTCTTGTTTTTGTAAGAATACTCTTGATCTCATAAGGGAGGCTGAAGAGCAGGGAGTTTATCTGGGAGAAGCTATAACTGAAATCCTCGATAAGGACCTTTGGGCTATATCTCTCTAATAAGAGTTTTTTTCCAAATGGCTTTAAAAATTGAGTAGTGTTAAAGCTTGGATGCATGGTCTTACCCATTCCTTCGAGAATAGCTAATGCCCGAAAGACAAGGAAGGTAGTGCCGGGAACTCTGAGCTTATAGTCGTAGATGATCTTTTGCAGTCTGGGCACCAGGTCAGCCATGCTGGTTTCTGCGATCTCAGTATCAGAAAAATCAACTATCAATTCATAGCAGTCCCTTTCAAATGCTTTAAAATCCTTGATATTATCATCAATGGCAAGCCGCTTAAAGTTCTGCGCCATTGCTCTCGGGTCCTGATTTGCCATGCTCAGGAAGATCTGCGCAAGAGCATACTTTTCACTCCTCATCAATCTTCCAACCATTCCAAAGTCGATCAGATTGATCACCCCATCTCTTCTTACAAAGACATTTCCGGGATGCGGATCAGCATGGAAAAGACCGTTCTCGAAGATCATAGTGAGATAGATCCTCATCCCACTTTCTGCGATCTTTCTTGGATCAAGCCCCCATTCTCTTATCTGCTTGATGTTTGATACCTTGGTGCCCTGAGCAAACTCAACTACCAATACCCTATCGGTAGACAGGTCTGAGAATACAGGAGGAATGTTAAGGCCTGGCATTGCCGCATAGACCGATCTGAATTTGTCGATATTTCTGGCTTCGTTTCTATAGTCTAATTCCTGATGGATAGACCTTTCAAAGGTTCTAAGTACATCTTCGGCATTCAAAAGACCTTGACGATAGAAGAAGTCTTCGCCGCGTCGAACGATCTCATGCATGATCGCAAGATCTCTATCTATTATATCTCTAATGCCCGGGCGCTGGACTTTCACCACAACCATTTTTCCATTATGTAGTCGTGCGCGGTGAACCTGTCCAATAGAGGCAGAGGCAATAGGTATTGGCTCAAAGGACTCGAATATTGAATCGACTGATTTACCCAATTCAGATTCAATAATTGCAATAGATTCTTCTGAGCTGAAAGGAGGAACCTGATCCTGAAGCTTTTCTAATTCAGTGATGAGTGCAGAAGGGAGAATATCCGGTCTGTTGCTTAAGACCTGGGCAAGTTTGATATAAGTAGGTCCAAGTTCCTCAACCACCATCCTAATTCTCTCAAAACGAGAAATGTTGTGATAGGATTTATCGGTTAGTGACCAGGCGATTCTTTTGGACTCAGGAAGGAGTTTTCGCAAAGGGGAATTTGCTACTACGTCCTCGAAACCATATTTGATCAAAACTCTAATGATCTCAAGAGAGCGGTTTATGGATTTGATCGTCTGGTTGAACATTTCGCCCACAAATTACAAAAGCTACAGGCCTTCAGGCAATAAAAAAGCCGGAACGAATCATCGTCCCGGCCGAATTGCATTTGTCTACGGAATACTACTTTGTAGTAGTCTTCTTAGAAGCCGCAGTTTTAGTTGTTGTTTTTGCTTTTGTAGCTTCAGCAACCATCGCTTCCAGCTCTTCTACTCTTGCTCTTAGATCTTCAACCTCAGAGTTGTTTCCAATATTGAACTTTGAAACAACCTCTTCAGTGATACCTTTTAGCTTGTCTTCGAACTCATTCTTCTTTACTTCAGAGTTTTCGATAAAGTCCTCAATGATCTGCTTTCCTTCCAGATCAGTGATCTTACCTTTTTCAATAAGTTCGTCTACTGTAGCCTCAATTTTCTCTTGAGCCATTGCTGCAAGTCCAACACCTGCATAAAGGAAATTCTTAAATACGTCTGACATGATATTAGTTTTTTTGTTTGATAGCCAGTATGCCAACAATGTGCCATTAGGCCAAATCAGTACATATATAGAAAAACATAATGCAGATTAGACAAAAGGTCATTATCAGAAATTACTTTTTGAAAGTTTGTCAGTCGAATTTTGGGGGTGCCAGCATGGCATAAAAAAAGGGAGCTGTGACGCTCCCTTTTGTCAGTTTTATTAAGCTATCATTAATACCTGCGGTAATCCCAGGACATTCCAAGCTTAAACCCAACAAAGCTTTGCTCGATTTCAAGCTTGCCTGTTGATGGCATGTAGTGATATGTAGCAGCAAGATGGAAGTTCCATCCACCATCTGTAGGTACTTTAATACCTGCTTCAGGATAAACAAGGAATCCCCAACCCTTTTCATTGAATCTGAAAGGGCCCATATCTAATCTTCTAACTACATACATGGTTCCAAGTCCAACTCCAATGAATGGCTCTACCGAACCTCCAGGATTGAAGTAATACTTGGTTGTAATATTCATTGGAACACTGTTGGTATAGCGGAATTGAGCACCATAAAGCTGGGTATGCTGGTCGATCTCGTAAGATTCACCAGTAATCTTTCTGTAAAATACCTGCCAGCCAATAGATGCTCCCATTGAAAGGTTGTCATTTAAATAGATCTCGTATTCAGCGCTGAATCCACGAGGAGAGAACTTTCCAATCCACTCATGGCTTTCACCGGTAGGTTGAGCCATGTTATAGGTGAATGTAAAAGAGGTGTGTTGTGCGTTTGTATCAGTAAGACTCAACAGAGTAACAACCAATACTAAAATGGAGGTTTTGATCAATTTCATATCAGTTGTTTTAGTTGATGTCTAGATAAGGTGAAATCTCAAATGCCTGGTTGATCGCGTTCTTCGCCAAATTGATATTGGTATTTGAAGAAGTACTAAGAACGCCATTTGCTAAAGCTGTCCAAACAACAGAAACCGATGAATCAGATGGGTTGTAGCTATAAACATCAAGCATTTCCATTGCTAACGTTCCCTGCTCATATGAGTACGGGTACCAACCGCCTCCACAGTAGGGGTAGTAACAAGGGTACCATGGGTACCAGCCACCATACCAGCCCCAGTAATCCCACCAGATAATTCCCTGTTGTTCGGTAACAAGAACTGTGGTAAAGATTGCCAAATCGGGGGTGTCAACTGCGACATCAACTTGCTGATAGCCATAGTTGATCATGTTTGTGCGAATCTCATTTAGAAGAATCTGCTGATTTTCTCTGCTTGGAATGTCCGCATTTTCATCATCCGTGATGTAAACGATAGTGTCAATTACAGCAAAGGTTTGATAGTCTGTAAAATCAACACCAGGGAGCTTGCGAACGCCTAGTATATCGTAATCCTCAACGCTTCTGGAACCACTTGGGTAACATCCGGCTGCAAAAATGGCCAGAACTGCAAGCACCACCCAGAATGGTTTTCGTAAATATTCTCTCATACTTTTTATTGATTTCTCAAATGTAAAAATTTTAGCTTGTGCGCATTGTCGTTTGAATCAATACTTTAATCATTATCAGATGAGCACAGATTTAGATATTGCAAATAGCATAAAGCTTAAACCAATTACTGAAATAGCAGCCAGAATCGGCTTGTCTAGTGAGGATCTCTACCAGTACGGACCCAATATTGCAAAGATCTCCTCCCCGGTAATTGATGAGTCCAGGATCAAAGACTCAAAGATGATTCTCGTCACTGCCATGTCTCCAACCCCGGCTGGCGAAGGTAAAACCGTGACATCTATCGGGCTTGCCCAGGGATTAGATCATATAGGAAAGAAGACCTGTGTGGTTTTAAGGGAGCCTTCACTTGGGCCTGTATTTGGTATAAAGGGTGGCGCCGCAGGCGGCGGATATAGTCAGGTGCTTCCAATGGAAGACATCAATCTTCAGTTCACAGGAGATTTTTCAGCAGTTCAAACGGCCAATAATCTACTTTCAGCCATGGTCGATAACTATGCCCAGAACAGAAAAGCCAGGCCTATTCTGGATGCCCGTACCATCAAATGGAAAAGGGTAATGGATATGAATGACCGGGCATTGAGATCGATAATGATTGGACTAGGTGGAATAACAATGGGAGTTCCTCGTGAAACAGGATTTGACATCACCGCTGCATCTGAGATCATGGCAATTCTATGCTTGTCGAATGATATTGAAGATCTGAAGGAGAGAATCGGGAACATTTATGTGGGACAAACGATTGACAGGGAACCGATGTATGCTCGGGATTTCAAAGCTCCAGGTGCAATGGCAGCGGTTTTAAAGAGAGCGATGCTTCCGAACCTGGTTCAAACGGTAGATGGAACCCCGGCAATTATTCATGGTGGTCCGTTTGCCAATATTGCTCAGGGGACAAATACTGTGATTGCGACAAAAACAGGAATGAGCCTGGCAGATTATGTTGTGACCGAAGCTGGCTTTGGGGCTGATCTGGGAGCTGAAAAGTTCCTGAACATAAAGTGCAGAGCAGCTGGTATTCAGCCAAGCGCTGCCGTTGTTGTGGCAACTGTTCGGGCATTAAAATTTCATGGAGGAGTTGAGAAAGATAATATTGGGAACCCCAATCCTGAAGCAGTGAGAAAAGGTTTGGTCAACCTTCAAAGGCATGTTGATAATATGATGTCTTATGGTTTGCCGGTCGTAGTTTCAATAAATCGATTTACAACTGATACTCAGGAGGAACTAGATGTGATCAAAGAGATCAAAGGTGCTCCTGCTGTTGAATCCAATGTTTGGGCAGAAGGAGGAAAAGGCGGAGCTGCCCTGGCTGAAGAAGTAGTTAAAGCATGCGAGCTGCCTTCAAAGCCATTAAATCATCCCTACGGATTAAATGATTCTCCTGAGGAGAAGATTCGAGCAATAGCGACTAAGATCTATGGTGCAGCGGATATCAATATTTCTGAACAGGCTAGAAAAGACCTAAGGCGAATAGACAGACTGGGTTGCTCTGATCTACCGGTTTGTATTGCAAAAACTCAATACTCATTCTCTGATGATCCTAAGAAGCTAGGTGCACCTAGCGACTTCATTTTAAATATCAGAGAAGTTGAACTTGCGGCTGGCGCCGGATTCCTGGTTCCTATCACAGGAGCAATTATGAGAATGCCGGGCTTACCTGTCTCTCCTTCAGCAGAGAGAATCGATATCGATTCAGATGGAAATATCTCAGGATTGTTTTAAAGCTTAAAGCTCAGTTTCTCAACTAACTCATTACTCAATCTTGGAGTAGAGCCCGAATTGACAAGGAAGCTCGTAAGTTCTGCGATCTCCTGAAAGATGTAATGCTTATCAGCTGATGCCTTTAGGTAGTTCTTTCCGCTACTTCCTCCGGTACCTACTCTGGTTCCGATTATTCTGTGAACCATATTAATGTGACGATAGCGCCAAAGAGCCATTTGCTCATCAATCTCAAGAAGAAGATTTAGCATTCTGAATGGAAGGTGTAAAAGAGGGTAAGAGCGATAAAGCATTATAAAGAGAGCTGACCTGTTGGCGGCATTACTCAATCGACGGTCAGCCACAAATTTTTCATCGAAGAAGACTTGATCAAAGTATTTAAGGATATCGCTTTCAGCATCGTTAAGACCTGCGGCATAGGTTTCTCTATATGTAGCCCAGAATGTATGAGGGTCCTCTGAAGAAATTCCTTCGAAGTTTTCCCAGTTCTCCTTTTGATCAAAGAATGGCATCCTTTCAAGCCATGAATTCAATAGCTCAAGAATCGACTTCTGACTTTCAACCTCTGCAATCATCCTGATATGCTCTTCTCTCAACTGAGACAAGTAATAATCTCTTCCATGTCTGAATTCAAGCTTAAGTCCAAGCCTGGCTTCAATAAGTTTGAATTGAAATGATTGGAATCCCGAAGCCGGACGAAGGAGATCTCTGAACTCAAGAAAATCCATAGGTGTCATGGTTTCCATAATAGAGATCTGCTGAACCAGTACTTTAAGGATCTCTACGCAACGCTCGAGTCTATGAACTACGGTTTGTAATCCGGGTCCATTATCATCGATCTCACCCTGGCCCATCAGCTTTTGGATAGAAGCAAGCTCATATAGCATTTGCTTGAACCATAGCTCATAAGCCTGATGCTCCACAATGAACAGCATTTCATCATGGGCTTCCTTTCCCAATTTGCCACTTTCAGTTTCCTGGGCATTGATGATCTTATCTAATTGGAGGTAGTCACCGTAATATACATCTGGCTTCTTCATCTGCTGAGGGTTTTACTATTTGGCAAAGCAAAAGAAAAGCCTCGGGAATTCCGAGGCTTTCAGGTTTTGAATATGATGAGCTTCATCAGCCCGAAGGGCTAGATTACATTACTCTTTTGATGCTACAACCAACTGGAGTTGTAGTAGCAGGAGAGATCTCTTCGCCAGAAACCAATGATCCAAGAGCGTTCTTTAGATATGGCTCAGCTACAGCAGAAGCACTTTTTGGTGAGTCATCAATCGATCCGCTGTAAACTAATTTTGACTCTCCATTGAAAAGGAATGCATGTGGAGTTGTTTTTCCACCAAAAGCATTTGCCATTTTAGAATCTGGGTCTAACATATAGTGACAGTCCCATCCCATTTCTTCAGAATGAGCAACCATATCATCAAAACTATCACCAAGATCTCTTTTTGCTTCGTTTGAGTTGATCATGGTAAATCCGATTCCATTCTCATTACACCATTCGTAGATCTCCTGGTAGCGTCCTTCCCATCCTTCGTTTGAAGAACCAGATCCGATAACGAATGGACATGTATTGCAAGAGAACATTACTAGAAGGCCATTCTCACCTTTAACATCAGTAAGGCTTAGCATATCACCGGAAACATCTTTCAAAGCTTCATCTGCCATTGGGATGTCAGATCCGATTTCAATAGTTGGGAATTTCTGTGTGCTTCCCTGAGCAAAGCTCGAAATGGCAAATACAGATACGAGGGAAAGGATAAATAATCTTTTCATGATTGTAATTTTTCTTGGTTAACTCTAAAGGTATGTCTGCTGTTCACAGGAAATGGTCAAATCTCCGATAGTTGCACCAATCCTATTTGAATCAGCCCGATCAGGAAACCAACTATCGCGCCAACTATCTCGATAAAGCGCAGCTCTTTGGCCATTACTTTCATTAAGAGGTCTTCAAGCATTGCCGGTGACATTTCCCGGATCTTTTCCGAGATGGTGGATTGAATGCTGATAGCATCTTCTATGTCTTCGGAGTATTGATCAATGAGCTGAGGAAGCAGATCCTTGATCTCCTCATTGAATTCTTCCTTTAATGCTGTCCTTCTCTTTTCTCTTACTAGGATTGCGAGGAAGGGGAATTTGACAGGAAAGACCTCATCTACATAATAGGCTACCTGTTCTTCGAGAACCGAATTGATCTTGTCGAGTTGCTCGGGGTGCTTGAGCTTTTCCAATAGCTCAGTGACAGAGATCAGCTCATTTGCCACCATCGATCCAATGTTCTCTGCGATGAGCTCCTGCCTCTTTGGGAATACACCCTGAATTACGAGTGGACCGATCTTAACCTTGTTCCTTGGACGGAAAAGCATCTTTACTGCGAGATAGTTTGTGAACCATCCTATAGCAGCTGAGATCAGAGGTAGCACATAGATCATGGGGGCAAATTAGGAAGAAACTAGCTACTCCGGCATTGATTTTTACCACCATTGAAAGTGATCTGAAAAAAAAGTTGAAAAAAATTGGCACGACCGAAATGCTTGGTATTCAAAGGTTTGAACTTGTATTGGCCAAATTAGGGGAATTTTTTTTGATGATTTGTAACTATTCAAGCCTTGAAACAGTAAAAGAAACCAACAACAACGCAAACAACATTTAGAACGAGAAAATACAAGAGCCATGAAAATTTTTACTCAGACCTTAGCCATCATCCTTTTTAGCTTCTTCAGCATTACAACTTTCGCTGGAAGCGGAAATCCAGACCTTGACGAATCAAATCCTTTGAAAGCTATTACTATTGATGTAGAGCGCTCAGGAAGTCAGGTAGAAATTAATGTTAACTCTGTTGACATGACAAAATATTCTCAGCTTATCGTTGAGCGCAGCGCTAGCGAAATCGAAGCTTACTCTCAAGTATGTATCATCACTGGTGACGAGCTTTCTTCAGCTGATGCTACAGGGGTATCAAAAGTTGATAAGTACCCAATGACTGCGAAAGCAAACTCTTACTACCGAGTAAAGGCAATTGAAGAGAACGGAGTGATCAGATTCTTCCCAGCGGTTGAATTGACTTCACTAAGCGCTAGTAAGTAAGAATTTTCCTCAACCTGGTAATCCAAAAGGTCAGTGCCCAGCACTGGCCTTTTGTCATTTATGGCTTTTTGCCAGAAGCTTTGAACTCCTCAACGTAGGAGTCAACTGCTTTTTGGACCGATGCCTCATCCACAACATACTTTGGATCCAGCGAATTCTGTCCAGGAAGATTCTGTATATGTAGCGTTTGTGTAGGGAATGCGAATTCAACACCCAACTTGCTTGCCAGCTTGATAATTCCAAGCATGATCTCATGTCTTCCCTTTAGCTCTCCTGTCCAATCGGGAACATCAAAGAATATATAGACCATGATGTTTAAAGAACTGGGTCCAAATGAATTCAGGTGCACTTCGTAATAGTCTTTCCTTGTAGTTGGGTGAACAGCTACCAGCTTCTTTATTCCCTCTACAAATGCTTCAATCAATTCTGGAGGTGTGTCATAGGTAACTCCAACATCAGTTGTGAATCTCCGGTAAACACGAAGTCCCATATTGTCTATTACCTTATCAGCTAGGATGCCATTAGGAACATAAACAAGTGAGTTCGCGAAAGTTCTGATTCGTGTAGATCTCAATCCTACCTCTTCAATTGTCCCACTAGCACCGTCAAACACGATCCAGTCACCAATTTGGAAAGGCTTGTCTACGAAGATCAATATCGACCCAAAGAAATTCTTTACAGAATCCTGTGCAGCAAGGGCAATTGCGATACCACCAATGGAGATTCCTGCTATTAAAGGTGCAATGTCAACATTCAGGATTCTCAGCAGATAGAAGATCCCCATAATCACCACAATCACTTTAAGGATAGTGCGAAGAGATGGGATCAGCTGATCATCCATTGTACTCTCGGTCTTCTCTGCCAACTTACTTAGGTAGTAAATGAGGTAATCGATCAACCTCATTGCGAGGATGATGATGAAGATCACAGAGATAAGTCTAAGGTTGAAGACGACAACTGAGTTGAGCTTAACAGGTAGGTGAATTATCGGCAATGCCAGAATCAGGAATCGAGCTAAGAGGAAGAATGAAAGTTGTCTTGCGATCTTATGGATAAGATCCATATTTGGGATCATTCGTTTTAGCTGGGTCTTAGCTACTCTTCCTATAATAAACTCGATCAGGAATTTTAGGATCCAGTACAGCAAATAAGCTGCTGCGATGAGCAAAACAATACCAATCCATTGCCAGATCCAGAGATTAAACAGAGCTTTTTGGCCAATTGAACCTGTGTATTCAATTAGCAAATCGCTTCCCCATGGGAAGATATCCTCGTACATCTGAGGGATCATTTCTGCTGTGCGCTTTGAGTAATACCAGTTATCACCAACCTTTACCAGAAAGATGTCTGGCTCGGATAGAAAGAGCTGAAATTTTCTTTGCTCTCCTGAAGAGTCAACAATAGTGTTAAGCCTTGGGATATCTGCGGTGTCGACATAAAGCCCCTTGGCATCCATCACCATTTTCAACTTAATGGCAAGCTGCTCAGATTGCTTTCTATCCAGACCAAAGAAGACCTTACTCGCCTCATGAGGCTTATAGTTATCGACCTGGAGATTGGTCAAATGGGTCACTACAGTAGCCTGGGGGCTGGAAAGATCTTTATCGGCCTGTGTAGAGTGTTGAGCAAAAAGGGATCCCGTAAATAGGAATAATGGCAAGAGCCATGCGATGAGCGCGGTTCGCATAGTTTCAGTTTTGTGCAAAGGTATTAGCCTATCTCAGAATGTGAAACATGTTTTGATTACATGGAAATGACAATGGGATTATTGAATTGGCACGAGGTCTGCATCCCATTTATAAAGAACAGCCATGAGAATCGAGACACCAGCCAACCAGATATTAATCAAGTACCACAACCACACCAAGGCATTTTCATTGATCCTTGCTATCTCCATCGTAATTGGTGTATTCCATTTACCTATCACATTCTCTGAATCGACCAAAGTATTAGAAGACATCGCCCTGGATGATTTTTTCATTGAGAGTCAGATCTCGGCGAAGCCTGAAGTGAAAGAATTGCCACCACCACCCAAGCAAATATCTGAACACCAAGTAAAAGCGGTAGACAATCCCCCTCCGATTGAACTTGACCCAGTTATTGATCCAGTTGTAGAGCTTCCTACAGATATGACGATTGAATTACCACCTATTGATATGCCCGCTGAGGTAGTTATCGAAAAGGCAATCGAACCGGTGGCATTTGCAGAAGTAATGCCGCAGTTTCCGGGAGGAGAATTGGCACTTCTTCAATTTCTTTCTCAAGCGAAATTTCCAACTCAGATGCGTGATCTGGGACTTGAAGACAAAGTGTCTGTAAAATTTGTAATCGATGCAATGGGGAATGTGACTGCTATTGAAGCATTAAGAGGAGAATATCAAAGCTTCATTGACTCAGCATTGAAAAGAGTATCGGAGATGCCTAAGTGGACTCCGGGTCGACAGGGAGGTAAGAATGTACCAGTAATTATGATTGTACCTCTCAATTTCACCTTAGCAAGATAAACAGGGTTTGATTTTTGGTAAGAGCCCCGGCTGGCAGCGCCGGGGTTTTTTATTTGCTTCTTACCTTTAGTAAATGGACTTCTCCCCTCTCGCTGCTTCCCTTAAAGGTGAATTCTACGATTCCAATCTCTGGAAGAAACTCTATGCCACTGATGCCTCCGTTTATCGGGAACTTCCTGCAGGAGTGGCCTTTCCAAAAGATCAGGATGATATTATACAGCTAGTGAAGTTTGCAGGGCAGAATGATCTTTCCCTTATTCCAAGATCTGCAGGGACTTCTTTGGCCGGGCAATGCGTTGGAGATGGAATTGTGGTAGATGTTTCAAAGCACATGCATTCCATTCTGGAAGTAAATGCAAAAGAACGTTGGGCAAGAGTTCAACCGGGAGTGATAAGAGATGAGCTGAATTTTCACCTTCGGCCCGAAGGGCTCCTTTTTGGACCCAATACTTCCACTTCAAACCGTGCAATGATAGGCGGGATGGTAGGAAACAACTCCTGTGGATCCTATTCTATCGTTTTTGGAAGCACAAGAGATCACATTCTGGAGCTCAGCTGCGTGTTATCAGACGGATCAACAGCAGTTTTTAAAAGTTGCTCAAGAGAGGAATTAGAAGCGAATGCAAAACTGGATAGTCTTGAAGGGAAAGTCTACAAACAGATTCTCAGCTGTCTGGATGATCCAAAAAATCAGCAATCAATTGAGAAAGGATTCCCTAAGAAGGGAGTTCATCGAAGAAATAACGGCTACTCACTGGATGTGCTTTTAGAAACTGCGGCATTCGGTGATCATGAGAAGCCTTTCAATTTGGCAACCTTGATCTGCGGATCGGAGGGAACTTTGGCCATGATTACAGAGATCAAGGTAAATCTGGAACCTGTTCCTCCACCAAAGAAAGCACTTGTTTGCGGACATTTTGATACCGTCGTCGATTCCCTTCGAGGGACTCAGGTTGCCATGAAGCACAAGCTACAGGCATGTGAGTTGATGGATCGACTGGTATTGGATTGCACCAGAGATAGCATTGAGTTTTCTAAGTATCGCTTCTTTGTAGAAGGTGATCCGGGAGCAATAATCATCGCAGAAATTGCTGAGGAGACTGAAGAGGCCCTTTCAAAGTCAGTTGAAGCCCTACGGGCCGATTGGGGCGATCAGGGTCTTTGCTATGCTTCTCCGGTAGTTCACGAGCCTGATCTCGATAAAGTTTGGAAGTTAAGGGCGGCAGGACTCGGTTTATTATCGAATGTACCCGGAGACAAGAAACCAGTGGCAGTAGTTGAGGATACCGCTGTAAGTCTAGAAGATCTGCCTGCGTACATTGATGAGTTTGGTAAGATGATGGATGGTTTTGGCCAGAAAGCAGTGTATTATGCGCATGCTGGCGCTGGTGAGCTTCATTTGCGACCAATCCTGGATCTAAAAGAGGAAGGAGACCTAAAGCAATTCCGTGAGATAGGTCTGGCCTCGGCAGAATTGGTGAAGAAATACGATGGATCTCTGGCAGGAGAACACGGTCTGGGAAGAGTACGAGCCGAGTTTGTACCTCTGGTTATGGGAGAGGAGGTCTATGAACTTTTTAAAGAGATCAAAAGCACATGGGACCCTCAAAATCTCTTTAACCCAGGAAAGCTTGTCGAGGCAGAGCCGATGGATGTTAAGCTGCGTTACAATGCACCTCAGGAAACCAGATCATTTGATACAAAAATGAGCTATCGGGAAGAAGGCGGAATCCTTCGGATGGCTGAAAAATGCAATGGTTCAGGCGATTGCAGAAAGCTTCATTTGCTTGGTGGAACGATGTGTCCGAGTTATATGGCAACCCGGGATGAGGGTGCAACAACCCGTGGCCGGGCGAATATGCTAAGAGAAGTGCTTACTAACTCTGAAAAAGCAAATGCCTTTGACTCAGATGAGCTTAAAGAGGTGATGGATCTGTGTTTGAGCTGTAAAGGATGTACCTCTGAATGTCCGAGTGGAGTCGACATGGCTTCTATGAAAGCCGAATGGCAATATCAGTATTACAAAACCCATGGAATTCCATTTAGGGCGAAGATGTTTGGGAAGATCGCCGAATCAAACTCTGTTGCCTCAAAAGTTCCATTTGCCTACAATATGATGGTTACCAATCCGCTTACTGCGAGCATTGGAAAATGGATGCTGGGCGTAGCTCAAAAAAGAAGCTTGCCAACTGTTGGAAAGCAGACTGTTAGAAAGTGGCATCAAAAGAATTGGGATTCCATCCGCCCGGAGGGCGCAAAGAAGAAAGTATACTTTTTCTCAGATGAGTTTACGAACTACAACGACACTTTTGAGGGTATCACAAGTTTGAAATTATTAGCCTCTTTGGGATACGATGTTGAGATTCCTAAGCACGAGGCAAGCGGAAGGTCTTTGATCTCCAAAGGAATGCTTGATGAAGCGGCAAAAATTGCAGAGGCTAACGTTCGTTTGTTTAGCGCAATTATTTCAGAATCAAGGCCTTTGATTGGAATTGAGCCTTCAGCCATTTTAAGCTTCAGAGACGAGTATAAACGGCTGATTCCCGATGATTTGAGAGCTGATTTGGATAGAATTCAGGATCATATTCTGACTTTGGAAGAGTTCCTGGTTAGAGAGATCGAGGAGGGAAATGTGAGCTCAGGATCTTTTAAGGATGAGGAAAGAAAGCTTCACTTGCATGGACATTGTCATCAGAAATCACTTTCCAATTTGAAGCTGAGCGAGAAGCTTTTGAGCTTGCCAAAGAACTATGAAGTAGAGACCATTCCATCTGGCTGCTGTGGTATGGCGGGATCGTTTGGATATGAAGCAGATCACTATGAAG
>CAXDOZ010000048.1:0-16050 GCA_963991145.1 uncultured Chitinophagales bacterium
CAAATGGGCAAATGGGCAAATCCATCTTCGCAGAAGCTATGGTGATTGCTGTGAGCAAATATTGATTCGGGGCTTGCGAATATTTGATTTAGTGCCTCGGTTGTAAATTCTTAGCGTTATGATGGGCTTGGAGGTATTAGAATTGATGAATGGAACAGAAAGAAAATAAGATCTTGAACATGAGTTTTGAAGTAGCTCTGGAAGGAATTAAACTGAGCAAAGAACTCAATCAGCATAGGCATTACGCAATTGCAAATCAAATGCTTAGGTCAAGCACATCTATAGGTGCTAATGTTAGAGAAGCTCAATATCCTGAAAGCCGAAGAGACTTCTATCATAAAATGAAAATTGCTGCAAAAGAAACAGGAGAAACTCAATACTGGCTTGAGCTAATTGAGTTGTCAGGAATTGAAACAGTATCCAATGACTTCAAGAAACTGGTCAATGATACTCATTGGATAATCATGAAGATATTGGAGTCGACCAAGAAAGGCATGGCAAAAAAATGATTTGCCCATTTGCCAATTTTCTCATTTGCCAATTTAAATTACTCTGCCACAACTAGCGCACGCTGATAATACTCCCTTCCGCTAACGATATTTGCGAAATAGGTTCCAGCTGCGAGGTGGCATGCAATCTCCCTTTATAGTTGTAGAAGAAAACTTAAACAAAAGCGCCTTAGAAGTTTATATAATTAGCAGGTACGTACTTGTAATCCTTTGTTATGTTTATCAAAAGCTGAACTAGAGGCACTCCAATGAACGATGAGCCTTCGGCTGAGTATGCCACTCCGGTATAATAGCCAAAGTTCAGTTTGTGCTTTACATCAAGAACATAGGTTACACCCGCACCTACTCTTATAAATTCTAATCCCAGGTATTCATCACGCCAACGATAGAATATTCCTAAAGCAGCATTGGGGATCCATTTTTTATTTTTCGTGACTACATTGAAAAAGACTGCATACCTAAGCCCGTGTTTTGTTTGATTTGGATCGATGTCAACCTGCCACATGACCTGGTGGTTGATCTGAGTTCTTTCCCATGGATACATTTTTAAAACGGCTGAGACGCCTGGCCGAAACTCAAAGAACTCGCTTGTTACAGCAAATCTCATCGGAATGGAAAATGAAAGATTTTTATTGACCTGGTAAGTAGGAAAGACTTCAAAAAACCATTGATCTAAGGATTGAGCATTATTCTCCAATCGGATCTGGAGCTCCCCAGAAACGTTCCATTGATCCTTTGCCCAGGCCACTTTGTTTCCAAGCCAAAGTAAATTATCCCATCTGCTGGTCGTGTCCTGTGAATATCCGGAAAATAAAAAGCCTAAAATGAAAATTGCTCCAAGGATGATATGTTTAAATTTGATCATCATAAGGCAATTCTTAATCTCATTCCTCCTACAAAAATGAAATCCTGATTTTGATTTAATGCAGGATTGAAGATCAGTTGAAAATCTGGAGTGAAAGCCAACTTACCTGTGATCTGAATCCTGTAAAATGCTTCAATTAGGTATTGATTCCGGTGAACAATCACTTCATTTTGATAAGTGTGCGGATTTGGTCTTCCCCAGGCTCCCGCTAATCCAAGCAAATGTCCTCCATCTGTATGTCTGTAGCCAAATCCCATCGAAACAGAGCCGCTTAACAGGGTTCCTGCCTTGTTTGAGTAAGCACCTCGAAGAAAAGGAGCCCATTTATTTCTCAGCAGTGTAGAAAGAGAAGCGACTAAACCCCATCCGGCAGGAGTCATTAGATAATCGCTTTTATCTGCATGCCAAAATGTGATATGGGCATTCTCCTGATAAAGGAATTTCTTTGAAGAAGAAGCACCGATCTCAATGTATTTGAAATACTGATGCTGCTGAAAGAAACTCTTAAATCCTTTAAATGCATTTTTAGGATTGGCATTCAGATCTCCAAAACCAGCAGATAGATAAAGCCACTTAGTAGTCCAAAAGGAGGCTGAAATTCCAAGGTATCCTCCATTTGGAATAGTAATAGCACTTGCTCCAGCCCCAAAATGATCATTTGAAAAATGGGTAAATGGATCCGGGAAATAATAAGGGTCAATGAAATCAGGTGCATCCAAAAAACCAATAGTAAAAAACAGGCGACTCTTAAGAAGTCTCTGTCTCCAGTAGAAGTTTTGGAGTCGGAATTTAGAATTGTCCAGGTCAGGATTTATTACTCCCACATATCCAACACTATCCGCCAGATCCGAGGGAGGGATGCTACTGTATTTGTGTCGGTGCTCGATCTTGTAGACCATACCACCAATATTTCCCGGTTTTCTTCTTACCAGATCCCAATATCCATAGAATCTGAAAGCACCTGAACTTGCGTTGTTTAATCCTATTCTTTGATTTCCTGAATAGAATCCGACTGTATAGTCCAGATCCCACATTAGGCCTACTTTATCATAAACAGTATCCTTTATTGAAGAAACCGGCCGCAGGAAATTCACATCCAGGATTGCTTCGGTCGCAGACCTATCAAGTTTACGCCTTACTTCAGGTTGATTTGGACCTCCAAAGAAAACCGGTCTGAAAGATTCCTCTTGTGTAGTATCGGTCTGTTGACCTATTGAAAAAAGAGGGATAATTAATAGAGCCAAGAGCAGGGGACGACTCATAGTCCATAAGATAGGAAGTTGAGATGAAATTTGACCCTTACGAAATGTAATGATCTATTTTATGGTCAAACTGAGCAGGCAGAAACTAAGCGATTCGAACATCGGGGCATTTCCTCTTGCATTCTAAATTATCCCTACTTTTGTCTTCTACACAAATTTGACTGCTCAATAGTATGAATTACCTCGACTTTGAAAAGCCAATAGAAGAGCTTCAAGAGCAAATCGCAGACCTGAAAAAGGTTGAAGAGAAAGGCGAACTTTCAATGGATGAAAAGATCGCTGAGCTTGAAGAAAAGATCAAAGAGAAACAAGCTGAGATCTATTCTAATCTTAATGGTTGGCAGAAAGTTCAACTCTCAAGGCACCCTGATCGTCCTTATTCTCTGTTTTACATAGAATCTATGTGTGACAGATTTGTAGAGTTATTCGGTGACCGAAATTTTGCCGATGATAAAGCAATCGTAGGGGGATTTGGAGATATTGATGAGAGAACCTATATGTTCATCGGTCACCAAAAAGGTGTAAACACAAAGATGAGGCAGTACCGTAATTTCGGAATGCCGAATCCTGAAGGTTATAGAAAAGCCTTACGGTTGATGAAACTTGCCGAGAAGTTCAACAAGCCCATTGTTACTCTTATCGACACCCCGGGTGCCTATCCAGGACTGGAAGCTGAAGAAAGAGGCCAGGGTGAAGCAATTGCAAGGAACCTATTGGAGATGACAACTCTAAAGGTGCCTGTTATCTGCATTGTTATTGGTGAAGGAGCATCGGGCGGAGCCCTTGGAATTGGAGTTGGTGATAGAGTATTAATGATGGAAAACACCTGGTACTCTGTAATCTCACCTGAGTCATGTTCATCTATTCTATGGAGAAGCTGGGATCAGAAAGAGATTGCAGCAGAGCAGCTTAGACTAACAGCAAATGAGAACCTTAAAAACAAGGTGATCGATGGAATTATAAAAGAACCACTTGGTGGAGCTCACAGTAATCCTGAAGAAGCCGTAAAGATCCTCAAGCGTACTATCAAAACAAGTGTCACTGAACTTTTAAAGTTAAGTCCTGAAGAAAGGATTGATAACCGTATCGAGAAGTACAGCAAAATTGGATACTTCGAAGAAGATTAATGATTGGTCCGATAAAACAGATCAGAAGAAATCTCTACGGTTTCCTTTTAAAGAGGAAGCTAGCAAAGGTTAAGACCCAAAGAGAGGTCATAAACCTTGAAGACGCCAATTTCATTGGTATGCTTTACAATGCTTTCGACCCAGAGAATACCATTATTGTAGGCAGACTTGCCGATAATCTTCGTAGGGAAGGAAAGAAGGTCAGTTTATTAGGATTTGTAAATGGCCAGAACAAGGACTTTGGAGACGAAAAAGAATTCTTCAATAAGAAAGAGGTGAATTGGATGCAGGTTCCCACCTCGACCAAGGTCAATAAATTCATCAAAACAGATTTTGATATACTCATTAATGCCTGGATAGGCGAGGAGTTATCACTTGAATACATCGCAGCTCTTTCTAATGCCAAGTATCGCGTTGGTCAATATCGGCCGGAGGTTACTTATTGCAATGAGATGATGATCCAAATTCCTGAAAAGAAGGAGCTTCAATACCTAATTGACCAGATCTCACACTATTTAAACGTCTTTACCCCTCATGTTGAGAAAGTTTAGTGGAACTGGAGTGGCAATGGTCACTCCCTTCAAACAAGACAAATTCGTTGATTTTGATGCCCTTGAAAAACTGACTAATCACCTGATCAATGGTGGAGTGGATTTCCTGGTAGTACTTGGAACTACCGGAGAATCGGCTACCATGAACAGGGGTGAAAGAAAAGAAGTTATGGAGGCCATTGCATCCTTTGCCGATGGCAGGGTTCCTTTGATGGCTGGTTTCGGAGGTAACAATACCAATGGACTGATCAAGGAGATCGAAAGCTTCCATTTCAAAGGATATGAGGCTATACTTTCAGCTTCACCATATTATAATAAACCAACCCAGGAGGGAATATATCAGCACTATAAAGCAGTTGCAGATAATTCACCTGTCCCTGTCCTGCTCTACAATGTACCCGGAAGAACCTCTTCTAATGTTAGCGCTTCAACAACACTTCGTTTGGCTGAGCATAAGAACATCTTTGGTGTCAAGGAAGCAAGCGGCAATTTGGGGCAATGCATGACCATCGTCCAGAATAAACCAAAGGATTGGCTTGTACTAAGTGGGGATGATATTCTTACTCTTCCAATGCTTGGATTTGGGATGGATGGTGTTGTCTCTGTTATTGGGAATGCTTATCCAAGAGAATTCTCTGATATGGTTAGACTTGGACTCGATGATAAGTTCAGGGAAGCCAGAAAGATCCACTATCAACTCAAGGATCTAATGCAAATGATCTTCGAAGAGGGAAATCCAGGTGGAATCAAAGCCGTGCTTCACCAGCTTGGAATTTGCGATGAATTCATGAGGATGCCCCTGGTTGAGGTTTCTGATGGACTGCGGAATAGAATTCACGATCAGATTTCCTCACTGTAAGAATGTGAAGAATCTGGTTAATGTGTTGAATGTGATTTGAGATCTTCGACATTAACCACATTAACCACATTAATCAGACTCCTCCTCCTTACCAAGCTTATACAGAATTAGATCCATCTCCTCTTTCAGGGTGTCAATTTTCTCAGTAATGAGATGGAGTTCATCAGTAAGTGAAGCTTCACCTTTTGCCTGACGCTTAAGTTTCTCCTCTTTATCGGACTCGGCTTTCATCTCATCCATACCGGTCATGATCACACCGATGAATAGGTTTAGAACGATCATCGTACCAATCAATACGAAGCTTACGAAGAATAAACAGGCAGCAAGGCCCAGGCCATTTGGTTTAGTACAACCTGCAGCTGCATCATAACCCCAAATAGGGTGATCACAACCATACATGTTTATGTACATAATATCTGTCCAGTCTTCCAGAGTAATTACTCTGAATAGACTTAGCATCGACATCTGAAGATTCCCGAAATGAACGGGATCATTTTCTGAGAAGATGAATGTTGCCATTGCTCCATAGATGTAGAAAAGAAGCACAAGCAGTAATCCTACATATCCCATAGAAGGGATTGACTTAAGCAGTGCACCTACGATCATTTGCAGCTTTGGAAGGGAGGTGACAAGCTTGAAAACCCTCAAAATCCTGGCAAGACGCAATACTGCGACAAAAGAAGAATCAAATGGCAGGAAGCAGACAGCGACGATTATGAAGTCAAAAACATTCCAGGGATCAGTAAAGTAGTTCCAGGGCTGTTTTCCTTCTGCAAGGATCTTTACCACGACTTCAAATACAAAGATCCAAAGTATGATGCTATCCAAAACGTTGAGCACAGAGCCAAACTGGGCCTCCATCTCGGGATAGGTTTGGATACCAACGATGATACCTGCTAATAAGATCACTCCGATGATCGCATTCCCAAATATGTCTGAGTCAGCGATCTTTTTGCTTGTGTTAAATACTATTTGCATGGATAGATTTTGAAGAGGCTAAAAATAATCGGCTTAAACTTTTTTAACTCATTTATCATGATTCGTTTTTTCGTTGTCCGTTACTTCGTGAATCCTTAACTTTGCAGACCTTTTTTATGGCCGCGCGTAGTCGATTTTACATATTCTATTTTCTGATCATTCTCGTATCACTGAGTGGATGCAATCAATACCAAAAGGTATTGAAGAGTGGTGACGTGCAATACAAGTACGCCAAGGCAGTAGAATTCTATGATAAGAAGCAGTATCACAATGCTCTTCCCGTATTCGAAGAACTCCTTGGTTTAATGAAGGGAGGTACTCAAACTGAAGACCTTTATTACTACTATGCCATGTGCTACTACAAGCAGAGAAATTATTTGCTTGCGGCTTATTACTTCCAGAATTACGTAGAGATCTACCCTCTTTCAGTTCATAGTCAGGAATGCTTATTCAATCGGGCTGAGTGCTTCTATAAGTTATCGCCCTGGGCTTCTCTTGATCAGGAGAACACTTCTAAGGCAATAGAGGCCTACCAGGTCTATATCAACACATATCCTGAAGCTGAAGAAGTAGCAGCCTGTAATGATAAAATTGATGAACTCAGGGATAAGCTAGAGGAGAAAGCAATTGAGATCGCTCGTTTGTATTACCGAACAAGAGCTTACAGAGCTGCTGCGGTAAGCCTTGACAATCTATTAATTGACTTTCCGGATATTGAAAGGGCAGAGTACATCAAGTTTCTGACGATTCAGGCTAATTACAAGTTCGCTGAGAACAGCTACATCAATAAGAAAGCTGAACGATATGCAGATGCAATTGATTCTTATGATGCATTTGTGGCTAGATATCCGAGTTCAGAGTACATGGAGGAGGCAAACGATTATCTGGAGCGTTCTCACTTCCATATAATCCTTAGCCAATATGAGTATGGCTTATCAGCTAAGCCACTGCTAAAGGAAGGTATCTTTAAGCAGGCGATAGAATCCTATGGCAAACACTCTGGAAACCTTAGTGACGAAAAGCTTGTTGATCAGGCTACAAAAGTGCTTGAGGATAGCTATTTCTGGATAGTAAAAGCCAACTATCAATTGGCTCAAAGTTCAAAGAGAGAAACTAAAGCGAAGTACTACAATAAAGCAATTGAGGCTTATTATATCTTTGTGGACCGATATTCGGAAAGCAAATACTATAAGGAGCTTACGCGTATCTTTAACAATTCCAGCAAAAACCTGGAAGAACTCAAAAGTGTATGAGCAAACTAAAAGAGTATAAAAACAGTGAATCAGCCCAGCATATTATCACACGTAATATGGATGAGCTTGCAGATGCAGCGGGTAACAGCTACCTGGCTATAGACGTTATTGGCCGTCGTTCTAATCAGATCGCAGCGGATTTAAGAGAGGAGCTTCACTCAAAATTGGAAGAGTTCGCTACTTCAAGTGATAACCTTGAAGAGGTACATGAGAATCGTGAGCAAATCGAGATCTCAAAGTTCTACGAAAAGCTTCCTCATCCAACCCTACTTGCATTCCAGGAGTTTAAGGAAGGTAAGATCTACTATCGTCAAAGAGACGAGGAGTAAAGAATAGAATCATGAATACTTCTACATCACTCAGCGGAAAGAAAGTCCTGCTTGGAGTAAGCGGAAGTATTGCAGCATATAAATCAGTTTTCCTGATGAGATTACTCGTTAAAGCAGGAGCTGAGGTTAAAGTCATTATGACTGAATCGGCCACCACCTTCGTGGGGCCGATTAGCTTTTCTACCCTAAGCAAAAATGAGGTCTTCGACCATCGTGTAACTGATGGTGAAAACTGGAATAATCACGTTGAGCTGGGCCTTTGGGCCGATCATTTTGTGATTGCACCTACCACAGCAAATACCATGGCTAAAATGGCTGGAGGGATCTGCGATAACCTTCTTCTAGCAGTTTACCTTTCTGCCAAATGTCCTGTCTCAATTGCTCCAGCGATGGATCTGGATATGTGGAAGCATCCTTCAACCAAAAGAAACCTACAATTACTCCAATCTGATGGAGTGAACATTATTCCGGTTGGGGACGGTGAACTTGCTTCCGGATTAGAAGGGGAGGGAAGAATGGCAGAACCTGAAGAGATCATTCAATTCCTGATAAATCAACTATCCTAGAAAAATTGAACTGGCAAGGCAAAAAGGTTCTTGTTTCAGCTGGACCAACGCGTGAGCATCTGGATCCGGTTCGATTTTTGTCTAACCTTTCCACGGGTAAAATGGGGGTCTCCATTGCAGATGAATTTGCACAGCGAGGTGCAACCGTAACACTTGTTTTAGGGCCTACTAACGAAAGACCCCTCTCAGATGAGATTGAAGTTAATCATGTGGTTTCAGCAAGAGATATGTTTGAGGCCTGTATGGAATCTTCTGAGGAGATGGATCTAATTATCATGTCGGCTGCGGTGGCTGATTATCGACCTAAAGAGCGACATAATGAGAAGATGAAAAAGAAGGGTGATGACCTCTCGCTTGATTTGGAAAGAACCGATGATATTCTCAAATCGCTGGGAGAAACGAAGTCCAATGATCAGATCCTTGTTGGATTTGCTCTGGAGACAGAAAACGAATTGGAAAATGCAAAAGGGAAGCTGAAGCGAAAGAATCTTGACCTAATAGTGTTAAACTCCATGAAAGATGAAGGTGCAGGCTTTAGTCACAATACGAATAAGGTTACTTTTATCGATAGAGAGGGGAGTATCGAGACATTTGACTTAAAGTCGAAAGTTTTAGTAGCTAAGGACCTGGCAAATTATATTGAGCAACAATTATTGAATGAATAGAATGCGATTCCTTTTTACCTGCTTGATGATCTCATTGGCTGTTTTTGCCAATGCTCAGGAATTGAACTGTAAGGTTACGATCATAGCCGATCGGGCAACAGGAACAGAGCCAAGAGTATTTCAAACTCTTGAAAAGAGTATGCAGGAGTTTATGAATAACAGAACCTGGACAGATGATGTCTTTGCTGTTGAAGAGAGAATTGAATGCTCAATATTCATGACGATCAACTCTGAGCTTGGAAATAATAATTTCACAGCCTCTGCTACTATTCAATCTTCCCGTCCAATTTTCAATTCAGATTACAACACTACTCTGATCAACCTGCAGGATGCTGACATTGTGTTCAATTACAAAGAGTTTGACCCGCTTGAATTTCAAGAGAATCAGTTCGTTTCCAACCTCACACATATCCTGGCATTCTACGCCAATCTTTTTCTAGCCGTTGATTATGACACTTATTCAATGAATGGTGGGAGTCAGTTTCTTGATAGAGCTAGAGAAATTGTAAATACTGTCCCACAAATCGGGTCACAACCGGGTTGGAAACCATTCGATGGTACAAATAACCGCTACTGGGTTATTGAAAATCTACAGAACAATCGCTACGCTAAGTTTAGAGAAGCCCTTTACACTTACCACCGTTTAGGCCTCGATTTAATGTACGATGACAAAAAGACGGCATTAGTCAATATTGAAACTGCAATCAATGATCTAACTGAGGTTGAGAAGAATAATCCAAATTCATACATCATGCAGCTCTACACTTTTGCCAAGGGTGATGAGATCGTTGGTTTATTCAAAGGCGCTGACCTGAATCAGCGAAGATCAGTTTACCAAAATATGATCAACATCGACAAAACCAACCAAAAACGCTACGAGGAAATATTGAGGAATTAAAGAGTCGTTTCATTCCTTACATTTGAGCATTATCATCTGTAATGCTTCAATCTCTAAAAGTTAAAAATTACGCCATCATTGATGAGATCTCTATTGACTGGGATCCGTCATTAAATATTATCACCGGCGAAACGGGAGCAGGAAAGTCAATACTGCTTGGTGCTCTTTCCCTCATTTTGGGTAAAAGAGCGGATACGTCTGTCTTGTTTCGGGAAGAGGGAAAATGTGTGGTCGAAGCTGTATTCGATGTTAGAGGCTACGGCTTAAAAAGCTTTTTTCTGGAGAATGAACTCGATTACGAGGATGAAACCATTATCCGGAGAGAGATCAGCCTGCAAGGTAGATCAAGAGCTTTTATTAACGATATACCGGTTCAGCTTCCGCTTTTAAAAGAGCTAACAGAAAAATTGGTTAGCCTGCATGGGCAGGCCGATAGTCGTGAGCTACACGATCCTCAGTTTCAACTTGACATTATTGACCATCTGGCTGGAATAACTAATCAGGTAGGGGAGTACAAAAGGAATTACAAGAATTGGAATTTGGATAAGAAGCGATTGACCTTCCTTAGGTCAGAGGCTGAAGCTGCAAAGCGGGAAGAAGACCTTTTGCGCTTTGAATACAATGAATTGGAGAAACTTTCACCGGAAACGGGAGAGCAGGAAATCCTTGAAGATGAGTTAAAGACCCTTCAGAATGCTGAATCAATTCTAAGTTCTATTCAAAGAGTCTTGAATATTTTGGATAGT
Source organism: uncultured Chitinophagales bacterium (assembly GCA_963991145.1). Lineage (GTDB taxonomy): Bacteria > Bacteroidota > Bacteroidia > Chitinophagales > JABDMM01 > CAXDOZ01. The sequence continues at coordinate 10,609 of CAXDOZ010000048.1, forward strand.
GAAGGGAGTTCTGTTTCATCTCTTCTCCGACAGGCAATAAATGACCTAAGCGATTCTGGTCAGTTCAATCAATCTATCATGGAATTGAGTGACAGACTTAACTCCAGCAAGATTGAGATCGACGATATTTTCAACTCTCTCGATCAACTTTCCGGGACTATTGAAATCGATAATGAGCGCCTTGAAGAAGTACAGGGCAGAATAGATGAGCTTAACCGATTACAGGTAAAACACCGACTAAACTCGGCTGATGACCTCATTCAGCTCATGGCGACTATTGGTTCTAAACTGGAGCAGTTTGAGAGTGAAACAGAAGAAGCAGGTCAATTGGCTATTAGTATTGCAGATCAGGAGAAGGAGCTCAAAGCTGAAGCTCTGGTGATTTCGAGTGCTAGAAATGAAGCATCTAAAGCCTTAAAAAACCAGGTCAATCAATTGCTGCCAGAAGTTGGTATGAGTGAAGGTGATTTTGAACCCAAATTAGAGAAGAAAGCGTCTCTTGATTCGAATGGAATGGATGAGCTCACATTCTTGTTTACAGCAAACAAAGGAGCTCCTTTGCAGGTCTTATCCAAGGTAGCATCCGGTGGTGAAATTTCCAGATTGATGCTAATTCTGAAAAGCATTGTAGCAGGAAAGATGGCTTTGCCTACACTAATCTTTGATGAGATCGATACTGGAATTTCGGGCGAGACAGCGATGCGAGTTGGAAAGCTAATGGAACAGCTAGGCGATAAGCACCAGATTATTTGTATTACTCATCTTCCTCAAATGGCTGGTCGGGGAAGTTCTCATTTCAGGATCTTCAAAACAGAAGATTCCAACAAGACCACAACGAAGATGCATCATCTGAATGCAGAGGAAAGAGTTGAGGCTATTGCCAGAATGATAGGCGGTGATCAGTTAAGCGAGAATGCCCTTTCCAATGCAAGAGAACTTTTGAATTCATAGTTAGGTCCTGCATTCCTTTTTGGCACCCGAAAACATGTTAAATTCGTTTGCCTAACCCAAAATCAAAGACATGTCACATAACCTATTGCAAGGTAAAAGAGGAATCATTTTCGGGGCTCTTGACAGCGATTCTATCGCATGGAAAGTAGCAGAGCAAGTTTATAAAGAAGGAGGGCGTTTCACCTTGTCAAATGCACCTATTGCACTCCGAATGGGAGAGATCCAAAAATTAGGAGAAGCCTGTGAGGCCGAGGTCATTCCTGCAGACGCTACGAGCATTGAGGAACTTGAAGAGCTTATTGATAAAAGCATGGAGACCTTAGGCGGAAAGCTAGACTTCATTCTTCATGCAATAGGAATGTCATCAAATATCAGAAAGAAAAGACCATACACTGATCTTAACTACGATTGGCTTCTAAAGTCTATGGATGTATCTGCTATCTCTTTTCACAAGGTCATGCAAACAGCATGGAAGAAAGAAGCAATGAACGATTGGGGGTCAATTGTTGGACTAAGCTATATCGGAGCGCAGCGAGCGTATTCATTCTACAGCGATATGGCAGATTCTAAAGCAGCTCTTGAATCAATTGCAAGATCATTTGGATATCACTTTGGAAGAAGGAATAATGTACGGGTTAACACTATTTCTCAATCTCCAACCCCAACAAAAGCTGGTTCAGGAATTCAGGGATTTGACAAATTCTCAACCTTTGCAGACAAGATGTCTCCATTGGGGAATGCCACAGCGGATGAATGTGCTGATGCTTGTGTGCTAATGTTCTCAGATCTATCTCGAAAAATTACTATGCAAAATATCTTCCATGATGGTGGTTATTCAACTACCGGAATTAGTGAGGATGTAATGGATATGTTTTAAAATCAAACCATGAAAAATCTAATTCTAGTTCTCAGTTTAGTTTTGATTTGTAGTCTGTCTTTCGCTCAGGATAAAAATTCCCTAGAGCAATTCCCAAACACCTGGGCTACTGCGCTTGACAAAGCTCAGGAAGCCAATAGGGTTCAGGACTATTTAAAATTGTTTGCACTTGACTTAGCCTATTCCAACAAGACTATCAACTTCGAAGGGAATGTGATTGAGAATGATCTTGACTATTACGGCTATGAGAATATGATCTCACAGTTCCTGGATGTCGATAAGTTGGATTTCGAAATGACTGTCCTTGAGCTATATACAGCTGAGGTTGTAAAGAACATTGGATACATCTCCTTTTCGGCTAATTATAAAGCCGAATTGAAGGGAAATAATGTTGCTTCAGGCCGAATCATATTTAATATGGTTTTGAAGTGGAATGGGAATTCATGGATCGTTAAGAACCTTTCTTCATTTAATCTGAACGAAGAATTATCAAGAGGTCAATGTCCATGCAATGCACAGAATGATGGAGCAGGAAATATTAATACGGTATCACTAATTCCAGAGGGAACTCAGGTTACCAAGAATGCAGTTTCTTTTGAACAATCAGCCAATTCTGATGCCTTCATTTTCACCACTCAGGGTCGCACATTCCTTTGGTACACATCTGGAAGAGTAGTGGAATTAGACCAAAATGAAGGAGTTTCCATTGATCTTGGAACCACCTCAGGTACTGAAATTGATGCAATTAAGATCATTTTGAGCAAAGCAATTTTCCCTTTGAATTGCTCAGAAATGGTTGAGCTGAAATTGTAGAATTTTAGTCTACGAGCTGGCTTTGCAGCTCTTCAATCTCAATCTTGATAGATTGATCCTCAGAGGAAAGTTGAAGGGCTTTCTCCAGTCTTTCAGCAGCTAAGGTTGGCATTTGATTTTTCAATGCCAGCTTCGCAGTTAAGAGCTCAAATTCAGGATTATCTTCTTCTTGAGATAATTGAATCCAGAGGTGCATTACATTGTATAAACTTGTGCCCTCCCAATCCGATTGCAAGGCTAGTTCTTCTATCATTTGAATTAAGGTATATGGGTCCTCCTCATATAGGAGTGAGAAAAGATTTCTTTCACTCCAGCTTGTAACTCTCTTATTTCCCAGAGTCTTAGAAACCACAATATTTGGATAGAGCTTTGAATATGGGTTGAATACTCCTCCTATCGTTTCTCCTGTGGCATCATAAAGTAAGTACAGATCCTGATTTGGAAAGGAATTGTATAGCTTAAATGCTTTTCTCATTGCCGAATAATCCAGACTATCATAAGCTGAAAGAAAGCTGAAATAGGAGTAGAATTGGAGCTTTGAATCAAAGATTGAATCTGTAGTCTGAGTTCTTACATAGCTAATAGAATCAAGCATTAACTGCATAGCCTGACTCTCAATTTCGAAAGCAAACTCGTACTTGTTAAAAATGAACCACTCCTCAACCAGAAGAGCTAGGTCTTGCTGACTAAATTCAGCATTCTCATTACACCTATTGAATGCCTCATTGATCAGTTCTTTATGAAGAAGAGTTCCCTGATCTAAAGTCCGAAGAAGATTATGAATGAAATCTTTTCCGGACTCTCCATTATTGAATCTTTCCAATAGAGCAGATGAAGATTCATTTGATTTTGCCAAATCGAGTTCAAAGGATAATTCTTCTGAACTTCGAAATCCTACAAAGCGATGAACTTCCTCTCCGTCTGAATTACAGATGATTGTGGTAGGGAAGCTAAAAACTCCAAAAGAGTCAATAATCAGAGACTCCAGCTCAATTTCTTTTTGAAGTCTCACAAACTCATAGGAATTACTGATCAGTGACTGAATCTCCGGATCTGACCAGGTCTCCTTTTCCATCTTGATACAAGGAGGACAGTTTTCAGACTTCATGTATAGAATCTTTTGTTGACCTGCCTGAACGACATAGCTGAAGAGCAGAGCTGCAATAAAAAGAATATGCTTTCCCATTTGTATGAATTTTAAAAATGGACGGGCAGCTGCCCGTCCAAATGAAATCAATTATTGTAGTTAACCAGTTCAATTAATTTAATTGCACCGTTTGCATTCTGCATTTTGATGGTTAGCACACAGGCTTCGGTACAAGTGTTTACGCACCAGTATAGCTTGCCCATTAAGCCACCGTTAGAAACCAATCTACAACCACCATATCCCTGACAATCGCAACTTGCTGAGATCCCATGGAATCCACCTGCAATTGCAGCGAATCTTGGATCATTCTTAGGAAGTACCAATACAGTCGATCTCCCAAAAATGGTCCCCGGAAACAAGAAATGACCTGCAGGAGGTATCATCTCACCATTTACGAATTGAACTCTTGGAACAGAATTTCCAGAGCCATATACCCAACTATAGAATGATTCCAGGGAATCAAGTAATTCAGGCATTTCAAACATCGCCTGGAAGACCGCTCCGGCTTCTGGTTCAGGATCTAGAATTACCCCTGATCCAGGTTGGACAAATCCACCATTTTCAATTTTATTACCTGAATAGTTTATCTCCAGGATACAGTGATCGCAACCGGTAGAAGCGCATCCAAAAGCGGTTTGTCCCATTCCTTTGGCAAACCAGGGTGCGCATCCTCCTTTAACCCCAGTGGTAGCGCATCTACAGGAAATACTGATTGTTTTTCCCGGATTCTTGATAAAGTCACCGTCCTCAGTATATCCAATATAGATCCAGTCTTCTGGTGGCTTGACAAATCCGGCATCCTCTCCTTCTTCAATTTCACTGCCAGGGGGAATATAGATCCACGAAATCTTTTGACCATCACCTTTAGCAGTGGCCATCGATTCAGCATCATTATAGGTCTGGTTATTCTTCTCCTCGAAATCGTCACAGGCGGCCAGCCAAACCAGACAGGCAAGCACACCAAAAATTATCCTTCTCTTCATACCTATATTTTAAGCGGTTAAAAAAAGCCCATAGGGCAATAGCTAAGAAATGGCCATTTCAACTGCTACGATTCGAATATAGGTGACTGAAAAGAGGACTACTCCCTTCAATTGATAACTGCCTTAGTTGGATTTGTAGGCGCAAAAAAAAGCCCCGAGTGATCGGGGCTCTTTTAGATTAAGCTTGTTTATTTGGAGGCATCTGTGCCAGCTGCCTTCTCATTCTTCTTGGTCTTCTTTTTAACCGAGATCTTGATCTTTCCTTCTTTCTTATCGTAGTCGGCAACTAGAGAATCGCCCTCCTTCAATTTAGAATTTAGGATTTCCTCTGCTAGAGGATCTTCAAGGTATTTCTGAATCGCTCTGTGAAGTGGTCTAGCTCCATATTGAGGATCATATCCCTTCTCAGAGATGAATTCTTTCGCTCCTTTAGTTAGGCTAAGATCATATCCAAGTTCACCTACTCGCTTGTATACATCTACAAGGATAAGATCAATGATCTTGAAGATATCTTCCATATCCAGAGAATTGAAGATGACTACATCGTCAATTCTGTTTAGGAACTCGGGAGAGAAAGTTCTCTTCAGAGCTTTACCAATAACAGTCTTGCTATGTTCGTCAGCCTGTTCTCTTTGAGCTGCGGTTGAGAATCCAACTCCCTGTCCAAAGTC
>CAXDOZ010000049.1:0-16020 GCA_963991145.1 uncultured Chitinophagales bacterium
ATCATTTCACCCGGCTTGTACACACTGAGTTCAGCCTTATGAATCACAGCTTTGCCCTTAGGGTTAAGATCCATATGGACCTCCTGGCGAACCGGACTACCTAATTTCCACTCTACTTCGGTTATGGGTGTAAAGGGATTCCATTCGGCATAGGATCCTACATCTGTTAAGGCTTCCCATACTTTTTCCCGTGGAGCATTGATCAAAATTTCTGCTTTGAATATCATGGAGTCTGAATATATAGAAATTGATGGGATCAACCACAGAGGACACGGAGGTCACGGAGAAGGGGTGATTTGCAGATATTCAAAATTCTAAAAGACACAGCGGCAAAATGGACTCAGACATTTGAATCCTAAAATCAATCAGCAACAAATTTGATGCAGCAAATAATAGATGAATGCAGGATTTTGGTGCCCGGGGAGGTGGCACAATAGTTCTTTAACCCACCCCTACTTTGCGATTTGCTGATGGGAAGCTCAGCATAATCCATTTGCCCATTTGCCCATTTGCCCATTTTCTACTAGAAGATCTAAACGTGCATTGAAAGCCTCTCGGGGTCTAAACGACCCTCCCCTCCCCATCTACAAATTAGCCCAATTACCCTTTAGAGTTTCGCCTCAATTTGTAAGTGATGATTAAACAGATTGAATTGTGAATCTTCACATATCGAATTGACTGCTCAAAAAACTATATTCGGGAAAATTTGATTGAATGAAAGTTGGAATCACGGGCGCGCCCGGACATGTTGGATCAGTTCTTTGTCGGGAACTTTTAGCAAAAGGTGGATACACTGTAAGAGCAGGTTACTACGATGAGAAGAAGGGAATTGAAGGTTTGGATGTCGAAGAGCAATTCGTAAATATCCTGGATAAAGAATCAGTAGATGAATTTGTAAGTGGATGTGATGCGATCGTGCATCTGGCGGCGATCATTTCTATCGAAGGAGATCCTACGGGGATCGTGCGAAAGACCAATTTCAACGGAACTGAAAATGTAATTGAGGCCTGCGAGAAAAATGGCGTTAAGCGACTCCTGCACTTTAGTACCATCCATGCAATGAATCCATATCCACTAGACAAGGTTCTAGATGAAACCAGAGATCTTGCCGGTGATGGTGATTGGGTAGGATCGCTTTACGATCGATCAAAAGCAGATGGCGAAAGATCTGTTCTAGCCGCAGTAGATCGAGGATTGGATGCCATTCTTATCACTCCTACTTCAATCATGGGTCCCTGGGATTTTGGTCCTTCACTCCTTGGTCAGGCAATTCTAGATATCTATCATCGCGATCTTCCTTCCGTTGTTAAAGGTGGTTACGATTGGGTGAATGTGAGAAACATCGTTCAGGGTACAATTGCTGCTCTTGAGGTAGGGAAAAAAGGTGAGAAGTACTTGCTTGCCGGTGAATTCAAAACCGTGGGGGAAGTTGCCCGAATGATCGGGGATATAACTCAAAGGAAGGTTCCCACCTACGAGACTCCAATTTGGATGGCTCGTCTCGGCGTTCCATTTGCCAAGATCGAGTCGATGATAAATGGTAAGCCGGCCAGGATCACGAATGAAGCACTCAGTGCATTGGTGCATTCAAATCCATTATGCTCTTCAGAGAAAGCTCAAAATGATCTGGGCTACCAGCCAATTCCGATCTACGATACGCTGAAAGAAAGCATTGATTGGTTTGGGGAATATGGTTATTTGAGGAACTAACCACAAAGGGCACGGAGAACACAGAGATTGGATTTGCAGATTCTTTGACCAACGAAGCCTTGGCGAAGGCGGTTGCAGATTTGCTAATAGAAGATTCTTTTTTCTATTGAGCTGAGTCTCGGGGTCTATCGACCCTCCCCTCCCCATCTACAAATTACCACTCCCCGTTTGAATTTGGGCTGATAAGTTTGCAGCCGCAGTATCTCAAATTTCAGTGCCGTGATTGGCTTCACCACCGCTAACTCAGCTTCCCTTCAATGATCTCATCTACGACCTTAGGATCAAGCAGAGTTGAAGTATCACCTAAATTACTGGTATCGCCCTCGGCCACCTTTCTCAATATCCTTCTCATGATCTTGCCTGAGCGCGTCTTGGGTAAACCACTAACGACCTGAATCTTATCCGGCTTGGCGATCGGGCCAATCATCTCGACTACCTTCTCAGTGATCTCGGCACGGAGAGCATCTTCGCTTGCTGGCTCCTTCTTGCAGATCACATATGCATAGATTCCCTGCCCTTTGATATCGTGTGGGTAACCCACAACTGCTGATTCAGCGATATGATCTTCTTCATTGATCGCGTTTTCAATTTCAGCTGTTCCAAATCGGTGTCCGGAAACATTGATCACATCATCAACCCTTCCAATTATTCTGTAGCGACCATCTTTATCCCTTTTGGCCCCATCACCCGTGAAGTAATAGCCTTTAAAGTGATCGAAGTAAGTAGATCTGCAGCGCTCATGATCTCCGTAAGTACTTCTGATCATTGAGGGCCAGGGGAATTTCACACATAGGTATCCCTCGACTTCATTTTCTAGGATCTCATTTCCATCGGCATCCAATAGAACAGGTTGAATACCTGGCAATGGTAAACCGGCATAAATGGCTTTGGGATCAGTAACTCCGGCCAGACAGGAGATCATGATCCCTCCTGTTTCGGTTTGCCACCAGGTATCAGAGATTGGGCAGCGCTCTTTTCCAACATGGATATTGTACCATTCCCAGGCTTCAAAGTTGATTGGTTCTCCTACGGTTCCAAGAACTTTTAAACTGTGCAAATTATGCTCAAGAACATAATCATCACCAGCCTTCATTAGGGCTCTGATCGCTGTTGGTGCTGTATAGAAATGGGTCACTTCATGCTTATCGCAAACCTGCCAGAATCTTCCCGCATCCGGGTATGTCGGAACTCCTTCAAACATCAATGATGTCACTCCTGCCAATAGAGGTCCGTAAACGATATAGGTATGACCGGTTATCCAACCAACATCCGCTGTGCACCACCAAAGATCATCATCTCCCACCTGGAAGACATTCTTAAAAGAGTATTCTGCATAGACCATATATCCACCGCAGGTATGAACAACTCCTTTGGGCTTTCCTGTTGAACCTGAGGTGTATAGAATGAAGAGTGTGTCTTCGGCATCCATCGATTCTGGTTCGCACTCATCTGCCATTTCATCAATCTCATTATGAACCCAAAAATCCCGGCCCTCGACCATCTTTACATCCCATTCCGTTCTTTCAAAAACGAGTACTGTTTCTACGCAATCGCATGATTCCAAAGCCTCATCAACCACTTTCTTTACCGCGATCTCTTTCTGTCCTCTGAACATGCCATCGCTGGTGATCACCATTTTACAGGAGGAGTCATTGATCCTATCTGCCAGGGCATTTGCTGAGAAACCTGCAAAGACAACAGAATGAGCAGCACCCACTCTGGCACAGGCCAAAACTGATATAGCGATCTCAGGGATCATCGGCATGTAAATGCAGACCCTATCTCCCTTTTTGATTCCTTTATCGCGAAGCAGGTTCGCCATTTTGCACACCTCGTGATACAACTCTTTGTAAGTGTAAGTCTTCCCTTTCTCTTTCGGGTCATTCGCTTCCCATTTGAAAGCAATCTTATTTGCCCTTTCGGGCAGATGGCGATCCAGGCAATTCTCTGTGATATTCAGCTTTGCTCCCTGAAACCATTTTACATCAGGGCTATTGAACTCCCATTCGAGGAGCTTATCCCACTTTTTTCTCCAGAGGAATGAGTTGGCAATATTCTCCCAATAAGCCTCGGGATTCTCAGTGGCTTGAGCAGTAGCGAAGTTAAATTCCTCTACTGAACTAATTGACTTAAGCATAGATCTTTTATTTATACCTCATTCGGTCCCTTCGGGACGATGCGATACATTAATTTCTCAAAGAATGGGATAAATGGCAAACAAATCAGCACTCCAAGGCAATTAAAAAGTATATGGGCATTTGCCACCTGTCGTTGGATCGGGTATCCATCTGATATTAGAAGCACCAGATCAGTGAAGGGCTCGATGAAAATTAAACCTAGAATGATTGTGATCAGGCTGAATGTGAGATGGAAGAATCCAGTTCTAACTGCCGGTCTGGTTCTGCCGATTGTTGCCACCAGGGTATCTGAACAGGTACCCAGCTCAGCCCCTAACATTACCGCAATTCCAGCGGGTAACTCCATCAGTCCCTGACCGCAAAGCTTGATCGCCAATGCTACCGTAGCTGAAGATGATTGAATCACCAGAGTAACAAATCCGCCCGTTAGGGCGCCCTGAACCGGACTCTCTAATTTCTTCATCCACTCAATGAATCCCTGATATTCCTTTAATGGCTCAACAGCATTCTCCATGGTGAATAAGGCAAAAAAGAGCAAGCCTGTAGAAAAGGCGACCATGGCCGACTTATGTACTTTATCGCTCTTGGAAAACAACAGAAAAGGAAGAGCTAATATCATTGGAATGGCGCTCCATTCCCCTACATCAAATGCTATAATCTGACTGCTGATCGTGGTTCCTATATTGGCTCCCATCACAACTCCCATCGCCTGTTTGAAAGTCATGGCGCTACTACTGACTAATGCGATCGTCATGATGACAACGGCTGAAGAAGACTGCAATGCAGCCGTAATGAGCAAACCGGAGATGATTCCTTTGAAAACGTTATTTGTAAAGCGATCCAACCAGGCTTTCATCTTCTCGCCTGCCAGTGACTCCAGATTACTTGAAAGACCAGTTAAAGCAAAAAGGAAAAGTGCCAGACCGGCAATAACCTGCAATACAATTGCCGTCACATCCATTGCCTGAAGCTATGGACCAGTTCTTAAGAGAACATTAAATATCCTTGGGAACCTTATAGCCTTTATAACTAACTCTATAAAAAGCAGAATAAAGGATTGGAACAAAGACCAGGGTAAGAACTGTCGCGAAAAGAAGTCCGAACAGGATACTTAATGCAAGTGGTTCAAACATGATTCCTCCTCCAAGCCAAAGTGGGATCAGACCTACGACTGTGGTGGCCGTTGTCAAAAGGATCGGTCTGAAGCGTTCCTTAGCAGCTGCGATCACGGCATCAGCTGGTTTCCGTTTATTCTCATCTATTTCAAAGTCTATTCGATCTATGAGTACGATGGCATTATTGATCACAATACCTGCTAGTGAGATCAGACCAAGGAATGCGAAGAATCCGAAATAGCTCTTACCGATCAACAGACCTAAAACAACACCGATCAATCCAAGAGGAATTGTCAAAAGGATGATAAGCGGCTTCTTAAGTGAGTTGAACTGCCCAACAAGAAGAAGGATAATGATTCCAAATGCCATTGGGAGGTAATTGATAACTGACCCCATATTCTCATCCTGACTCTCGAGATCACCTCCCCATTCATAGTAGTAACCAAAGCCAAAGTCGCTGGAGTACTCCTTCATCCAGGGCACGAGCTGATCTGTAATTTCAGAGGCTGTAGTTCCAGGCTGGAATTCGGAGATCACAGTAACCGTTTTAAAGAGATCTCGCCTCGCAATTTTGGTATACTGCCATTCGAAATTCACCTTAGCTACCTGACTCAAAGGAACGCTGTTTCCGGTTTGTTGTGAGAAGATACTTACGGTTTCCAATCTACTTACGAGATCATCTTCATCTGTATAATTGATCATTACAATTGGGATGGTCTTATCGTCCTCTCTGTAATTACTAATTGCTCGTCCTGTAAGATAAGTCTCCAGGGAAATTGCCACATCCTGATTCGTGATCCCTGCAAGCTGAGCACGATCCTGATCGATATCAATAACAGCCTTTTTGGTTTTCTGTCCCCAGTCGTTTCGAACGTTCTTAGTGCCTGGGATTGCCAAAAGTTTCTTTTCTACATCATTTGCCATTTGCATTAGCTTATCAGGATTTCTCCCCGATATTCTAACGGCGACCGGCTCAAGGTTTCCACCTCCGGTACCCAGCCTTCTGACCGATGGAATCAGATCCGGATAATGCTCGTAGCAAAACTTTGAGATGCTGTCGATAACAACATCATTGAACTGCTCATCTGTTGTGTTGAGCAGCATGTGTGCTGTGTAAGTTGTTTTCTCAGGTGGAGTATATCCAAGATCGTACTTCGGAGCTCCTTCACCGATAAATGAAGTGAAGTCGGTGACTCCCAAAGCACCTTCTTCGAAATCTTCGGGGAGAAGGAAGGTCTCTGTGATGTACTCTTCAATTCCCATTACGACATTTTCCGTCTCGTCAATTCTTGTTCCTGCTGGAAGTTCAACGTTTATGGTAACAAGCGGTCTATCCGAATCAGGCATGAAGATCTTAGGAACGTAATCAAGTAATTTGATCGAACTAAAGAACAGAATCAAGATCACCCCTACGAAAAGTAATCTGTGAGTGAGACAGAATACGAGGAATGGCTTGTATACATCGGCCATTTTTTCGAAGAGATTCTTCTTGTTCTTTTTCTTCTTCTTATCGTCTTTCTTGACCTTGAGCAGATATGTTGCAATAAGCGGTATCAGGGTCATGGCAAGAACCCAGGAGGTTAGAAGTGCTATACTGATCACCTGGAAAATAGGACCAACAATATCTGCCATGATGGACTCGGCCAGATAAAAGGCAACAAAAGCTGCAGATGTGGTTAGAGTGGAGATCAACAAAGAGACCTGGAGCTCACTGGCTGATGCCAGAACTGCTTCTCTTACATCGCTTCCTCTCTCCATTTTCACCAATGTAGATTCCACCATTACAATGGCATTATCTACCAACATTCCCAATGCCATGATCAGCGCAGCAAGAGAGATCTGGTTAAGACCGATTCCCATAAATGACATGATCATCAGAGTAATTACCATTACAGATGGTACGAGAGATGCAACTACAATTCCTGTCCTTAATCCAAGGAACAGAAGCATCACAATTAGTACGATCACGATCGATTGAACCAGGTTATCCTGAAAGTCTCTTACAGATTTGTCGACAAATACGTCCTGGCTTGCTGTTCTTGTAAATTCAATACCCCAGGGATAGATGGTTTCATAGTAATCTATCACTTCATCAACCTGCTCACCAAGCTCTACAATATTCCCTCCGGGCTTTAGATTGATTCCCAATGAAATACCCAGTTCACCATTAACTCTCACTATCGATTGACGTGGCATTTCATATCCGCGAGTAACATCGGCCACATCTCCCAGGTATACGATCGTTGGAGAGCTGGGATCAGATATAATTACTCTTTTGATCTGCTCTACCGATTCAAAATCTCCAGATGGCTCAACGATGATCTGTTCAGTTCCTATGAATACTTCACCACCTGGGAAGATGATATTGGTCTTGGATAGAACATTTTGAATTTGATCGGTAGATAAGCCTAGCTCGGCGAACCGAGCAGGGTCGTAATCAATGTAAACTCTCTCGTCCTGATCACCAAGAATTTCAACTTTGGCCGCCTGATCAAGCTTAAGAAGCGCATCTCGAAGATCGTCTGCTACATCGTAAAGCTCCCGATAGGTAAAACCATCAGCCGTAAGGCTATAAATGATCCCATAAACGTCAACAAGGTCTTTATCCTTGATCTCATACGTACAGCCATCTGGTAACCCCGGGGCAACCTCGTTTACCTTCCTCCTTATCTCGTCGTAAATAGGTTGTAGGTCATCATAGGAATCTAAAATCTCCACAGTTACTACTGAAACACCGGCTCTACTCTCACTTTCGATATAGTCGAGCTCGGCCATTTCCTGAAGTTTCTTCTCAATCTTGTCCGTAACCAGAAGCTCGACACGTTCAGGAGATCCACCTGGAAATGATGTAACAATATTGACCGATCTGACTTTAAATGGAGGCAGACTGTCTCTTGCCATATCACTGTATCTCGTTATTCCCAGGAATGAGAATAAGACCACAAGCATTATGACAAATACGTCGAAATTGAGGGCAAACCGAGTCATCTATTATTGCTTGAATTCAGGAAAATAAATAACTGACATACCATCTTTGATACGGCTTAGTCCAGCAGTAATTATCAGATCACCTTCAGCAACCGGAGCATCGATCAATACCCCTTCATCGGTTACTCTGATAACATATACATACTCCTTGTAGGCCTTTCCTTTATTTTCATTTATATCCTTTAAGAGGAATACAAAATGACCCTTATCATCTTCTCCAACTGCAACAAGTGGAACCAGAAAATGAGAGACAGCATTCTTATCCGGATTAAAGATTACTTCAGCTGGAATTCCCGGTCTGATATCCTCATCCTTCTCCAGGATCTGAACATATACAGGATAGGTAGAAGATTCATTAGTTACATATGAGATCCTGGTAACAATCCCAGTTACCGTTTTATTCATCATTGAGGCAAACTTCACCTCAACTGTATCTCCCAATTTAACCTGATTGATATAGGTAACCGGAATTCCCACTTTCGCTTCAATATCTGACTCAGTTTCTAGTGAAACAACCTGAGTACCGGCATTCACATTCTCATTCACCTCCACAAACTTGTTTCCGATCACTCCGTTCATCGGAGCATAAAGATTGTAGTAGCTAAGCTCATTTGCTCGAAGAGCTACCGTTTGCTCTGCAGTTTCTCTACCTGATTTAGCAGCGTCGAATTCATTCTTGGCATTTTCGTATTCTGCAAGAGATACGTTGTTCGCTTCATATAGATTCCTAACCCTTTCCATATTTGCCAGAGCATAAGTCTCAGTAACCTTGGCATTCTCTAACTGAGTGACACTATTCTGATAGGTGATCTTAGCATCTGCATCGTCAATTCGAGCGATCAGCTGATTCTTTGAAACCCTGTCACCTTCCTCAACATTCAGCTCTAAAAGAATTCCTGCAACTCGGAACGACAGGTTCATTTGTGTAGAGGATTGCGTAACCCCAGAAAAGACCTTTTGTCCCACTCCTGTGGAAGTCTGAATTTCGGTAAAGCGCACCGGTCTTATGATTTCCGGCTCTTCCTCTTCTGACTTGCAAGAGAAGATCAGCAAGAAGGCCGAAATGAAAAGTATTTGAATTCCGTACTTCATAGTTTATTCGTTTTCCGGGTTGGGGTCAAACTGTAAAAAGTCATTGATCAATTGCATATTCTCATCCTTTGATCTCACCAGGAGGAATGAACCTGTTAGTCTCTCCAACTGTAGGACATTGATCAGATAATTGTATTCAGAATTGATGTAAGCCAGCTCTGCAGAAAGTGCATTGTTCTGAGCATCGATCAATTCAACAATTGAAACCGTACCCTCAGAATAAGAATCCTGGGTTAGGTCCAAAGCTTTCGATGCAGCATCTGCGGCTTCTTTTGTGAATGTGATATTGGTTGAGGCCGTAACTACATTCAGTACTTGTTGACGAATTGCCTCTTCAAGATCGAGCAGGAATCTCTGCTTCTCATTTTCCTGAAGCATCAGATCGATCTTAGATTGCTGAACCTGCACATTTCTCTCACTTCCTCTGAATAATGGAATACTTGCAACAGCTCCAACACTCCAGAAATATTTTGGTGCGACAAGACCAATTCCGCCTGGATCAAATCCTGCTCCTCCTCGATAGAAGTTTCCTGTACCATTTGCGAAAACCGAAACATCTGGGATAAATCGATCTCTACTAAACATCCCTAATCTCTGTTCGATCGCTCTAACATTTTCATCGATCTGCATTAAACCTGGAAGGGATTCCTGAGCCTGAACAAACAGCCACTCCATTCCTTTTTCAAGTCCCTGATCATTAGCAACATAACCTGCTAGAGATTCCTCTTCATAGCGATCAAATGGGTAACTACTCAAACTGGCATCAACCAGATCAAAATCTTCATTAAGCGGGAAGTTCATCAATTTGCTCAGGCTGATCTTTGCCTGATGAAGTTCGTTTCTAGCCGCTACCACATCCTGACTTGCAATGGCGAGGTTACTCTCCCATCTGTATACTTCAGATCTACCAGAATAGCCTACCTGTAACCTTTGATTCGCAATGTTAAGGTTGATCTGAGTAATTTCTTTATTGGACTCCCTGATCCTTAATTGGGCTTCACTTCTTAGGATATTCAAATAAGAGACCATTCCATCAAGCATTACATCAAGCACCTCTTCCTGATAACCGTATTCTGCTGCTGCACGCAAAGTCTTTTGAATTCTAACCTGTGTAAATGGAAGTTCTGAATAAACCAATTGCTCGAATTGTAATTTCCCTCCCACTACATACTGAGGGAACAACCCCCCTGTGGCCTCGGCGTAGTTTGGATCGTTGATCGTAGCGTCTACTGTGGCGTTAATGAAAGGCAAAATTTGAGCTCTCGAAATACCAACTTCTCTGGCAGTGCTTTCAAATCGATAGTTTGCTGAGGAAATGGTCAGGTTGGCATCCATTACGCGTTCAACTACCTGCTCAAAGCTGTATTCCTTTCCGGTAAAAACCTCATCTCGATTGATGGTCGGGTATTTCTCAAGGACATCAAAACTTGGACTAAAGTCAATAAGATCAGCGATTGCCATGTTTATGATAATCGGATACTTGAGGTCAATTTCAACTTTAAGTGATGAAGCGTCCTTCTTATTGACAAAGATATCTTCTGTTTGCAATGCTAGCCTGCGCATGATCTGAGGCATATCCTCTTCGGTACTTCTAAAGATCAGAGACTTTGAATCAAGTACGTCTCCTGCAAGACTTAGAGTAGGGTATCGGCCAATATTGAGAGCATCAATAACATCACTCTTGTGTTCTTCTGTCATTCCCAGCATTGGACCAAAAAGAACTGCATCCACAGATTCAGGGATTGCTTTTAGTACTGCTTCAGGATCATCATCTGATCCTATCATAACATACCTTGATGGAATGACTTCAAAAATATCTTCCAGGTACTCATTTGCTCTAACCACCTCCGCAACTCTATAATCAAGTATGATCGCAATTTCCTCAAAAGGGTAGATCTCATAAAAGTCAAAGAGCTCAGACCTATTGCTATTCAAGCTTATATAAGCAAGATTATGAACCCCACTCGTACCTTCATGTGTCATGGGATAACCCTGGATTGTGGGATTAATCACTCCAAAGACAATTGTGGGTTTCAGGTACTCTTCTACTGTAGTAAGTTGGGTAGCGACATAGGTCCCATAAACAATAATGAGGTCTACATCAGGATCGTTTGAAAGCTCATTAAACTTGTTATTAATGTCCTTTCTGGAAAGATCGTGGAAATAGATATCGTCCTCCTCAAGACTCACCTGGTACTTCGACCCAATTATTCCAAGAAGGTCAGATCGATACATCTCAAAATGCTCCCTTTCATATCCGGGGTCTGAGATAATCTTGATGTTCAAATCTTGCGCATGCAAGGAACAAAAAAGGAAGAGTGAAATGGCAGACAGGAGTAGTCTTAGCCTCATATGCAAAGGGTTATTAATCTAAAGTAAGAGCTTTTTAGATTATAAGCCTAGAAAAGAGATACACTAAGTCAGGCTTGATGCCTAAGTGTTGATCCGTGCTCCTCTTTTGGGTCCATTGATTTGAGATGATGCTCGAAGAACTTGTCGCAATAAAGGCAGATATTCCCCAGTTTCTCTGTTTGTTTCTTTGCTTCTTCCTCACTTAATCCAAGGCTTTCACCCATTTGCCAGGGCCTGCCTTCATTAAGCTTTTGAAAGATTGGGTTCTCCGCTACGCGGGATAGGATATCAGCTATCTTTTCTTTTCTCGCATCTCCGAGAGGAAACTTCGTTCCCGGGCAACATGGATTCACTCTCCACAGCTGAATACTGATCTCCTGAGGAATGTCATCATAGCCTCCAAGGAAGTTTCTGGCACCTGATAAAATGCTGCAGAAATTATGCTTTGGATCTCTTAACCAATTGTTCTTTTCCAAAGCTCTGCCCCGGGCCCAGTTTCCTCCCAGCCACATTTCTTCAGAGGCTCCCCAATATCCCCAGCTAAGATTTGATTCGTGCAAATAGGTATCCTTCTCAATCAGGGGATCTGAATGCTCATCGCTGACACCTCGTGAATTGAAGAGTTTTCTCAGTTTCTCGAGATGCTCTCCAGCTTGCTGGTGATATCGGTCTATGCTTGCTATGTCAAATCTGCTCACACCTTTCTCTATCAGAGTATCTAGAATTCTCTCATTGAGAAGGTCGCCATTGGTTTGGATCATTACTTGAGTGCTTTTTCCATACCGCTCTTTGATCTTATCCAGAATTGCATAGAGCTTCTTCTTCTCTGAAAGAGGCTCACCGCCTGATAAGATTATTCGATCAATGCGATCAGGCAGATTGTCTACGATATCCAGGCATTCCTCTAAGGAAATTGTATGGCCTGTGGGACTCGATAAATTGTAACAATGGTCGCAGGAATCGTTGCATTTCTGAGTAAAAACCCAGTAAAGAGATTCGCAGTGATTTGGATCAAATGGCATGAGCGATGAAACTAAAACTTCTGATTTAGACGAAGAAAACAAATCATCTTACAGAAGAGGCAACTAAAAGCGACATTATAAGCGTAATCTTTAAAACACCCATTATGAATCGTTCAATCCTCCTTCTGCCCTTGTTATTAGTTTTTCCAATGCTTTTAAGTGCGCAGCTATTGCCTAATGGCAATTTTGAGAGTTGGGATTCCTCAAATCGAGCAGCTCCTTTTGACTGGCTTGAACCAAGTGAATGGGTGAGTTCAAATCCATTGACAGAGTTCAGTGCTGCTGCAGTGAGTAAAAGTAATGATGCTCTTAGTGGAGATTATTCAACTGAGATTCTTACAACCAATATTCAAACCACTATTCCGAGTTATCAGCCTAGTTTCATTGCACTTGGCGATGCTGAACTCCTTCCTCTATGGGCAACAAATAGATTCACCGTGATTGAATCTTCCGGAGGGATTCCAGCTCCTGCCGGAATCAGTGGAATTTCAGGTTTTTATAAATTCTCATCAAGCTCAATGGGTGATTCGGCAGAGGTAAGAGCATATTTAAAACATCGGCCCGGACCGGGCC
This sequence comes from uncultured Chitinophagales bacterium, assembly GCA_963991145.1. GTDB lineage: Bacteria > Bacteroidota > Bacteroidia > Chitinophagales > JABDMM01 > CAXDOZ01. Next base: position 12,991 of record CAXDOZ010000049.1, read on the forward strand.
AAAGCCCAATTTTTGTAAGAGGTGGGGAGCTAAGCCTTAGGCCTGCAAACACCTGGACTTCTTTTGAGCTCGACTTTGATAGTCTTGCTCCTCAAGCTGGAGATTCTCTGGTAGTGATTGTTTACTCAACCAAAAAGGATGCTCCACTTCAGGGAGGGAATCTGAAAATTGACTCATTGACATACAAAACTCAAACAACCAGTATTCCTGCTATCGGGAATTTTGATTTGAGTATTTATCCTAATCCTGCTACAGATAAGGTCAGCTATACGCTTTGGGGTGATGTTCCTGCTGCAATTCGCATGTTCGATATTGTTGGAAATGAAGTGATCAGAGTTTCATTCCCCGAAAAAGAAGGAACAATTGATGTTTCGAGCCTAAGCGAAGGGGTTTATTTGCTTCAATTTGTGTTCAGAGACAGGATTGAGACGAAAAAGCTAACCGTCAACAATTAAAAAAGCCTCTAACGAGAGAGGCTTTATTTTGATTGCTACCGTCCGCGGCGAGGTTTCAATCTACATTTCTTTCCTGATAATCAAGCATTAATAAAATGTGCTTGTAGGGATATATTACGGCAGTTTCATATTAGGGTTACATTTTCTCCAAAAAAAATCTGATCCCTTTATCAAATCAGGTGTTATCTGAATGCCCTACCTTTGGCTTACTTAAAATCAATCTAAATAGTGGCATACAGTCTGGCAGATATGGAATCAGGGGATTCAGGAGAGATTCTGGAGTTGGTAGAAGGACCAATGCAAGTCAAGCTATTGGAGATGGGACTAATTCCCGGGGAGAAGATCCACCTTAAGTACAAAGCCCCAATGGGCGACCCTTACTGCGTCTTTGTTGCAGGTTACCAACTTGCACTGGGTAAGGATATCGCTGAAAGCATTCTTCTTAAAGAAAGGTCTAGATGAGCGAAACCATCGTTCAGAATGAAGTCAAACGAATTGCTCTTGTAGGAAACCCAAATTCGGGAAAGAGTAGTCTTTTCAATCACCTTACTGGATTGCGTCAGCAGGTTGGGAATTATCCCGGAGTTACAGTTGATAAGAAATCGGGAAAACTTAAGCTGGAAAGTGGCCGCGAGTTAGAGGTTTTGGACCTTCCAGGCACCTACAGTATTCATCCTCAATCCCTGGATGAAGCCATTGTTCTCAAAGAGCTCTTGGATAAGGAAGAGAATCGGCCCGAGCTGATCGTCTATACGGCAGATGCCGAAAACCTGAGTAGAAATCTGCTTCTCTTTTCACAGATCAATGATCTTGGATACTCCTGCATTCTGGTGCTTACCATGCCTGATAGAGTTAAGAAAGCTGGGAAAGAGGTAGATCTTGAATCGCTTTCCAAATCACTTGGTTGCCCTGTTGTTCAATTCAATGGAGTTAGCGGTGAAGGGCTCGATCAGGTTAAAGAAGCTATTGAAAATTACAGCCCTGCCGGGCGGATGGAACCTTTGATCAAGACCGAGGAAGATGAAGCCGATCAGGCACTTGAGGAGATCTCGGAGATCTTTCCGGATCTTATTGACAAAGAGCGATGGTACTATCTATTCGATCCTCCAAAGTACTTACCGGTTAATGAAGAGCAAGCTCAGGCTTTGACTTCTATTCAGGAGAAGCACATGGAGCGAATTCCAACCTGGCGTAGAAGGGACACCATGAATCGATATGTGTGGCTCAATCGTCTGGTGAGAAGTATTAACTCCGGTGCAGATCAAAAGCATCCGAAATGGGATGCCTTCGACCGATTTGTAACACATCCATTTTGGGGTTACCTGATCTTCCTGAGCATTCTTTTCGTGGTCTTTCAGGCCATTTTCAACTTCGCCTCTTATCCTATGGATTGGATAGATGCAGGATTTGCCTGGTTAAGCAGTACAGTCAATAATACTTTGCCCGCAGGGATCCTAAATGATCTCATTTGTGAAGGAGTGATCCCCGGTCTGGGAGGTGTGCTGATCTTCATCCCTCAAATCGCGATACTATTCTTTTTCATCAAATTGATGGAAGAAACTGGGTATATGTCGAGGGTGGTCTTCCTAATGGATCGCTTAATGCGGCCATTTGGCTTGAGCGGGAAAAGTGTGGTTCCACTAATGTCAGGAGTAGCTTGTGCCATTCCGGCGATCATGGCGACCAGAAATATTGAAAACTGGCGAGAGCGCATGCTTACCATTTTGGTTACGCCTTTCATGACCTGTGCCGCCAGACTTCCTGTCTACACTATTCTTATAGCCCTAATGGTTCCTGCTGACCTAAGCTACGGTCCATTTGGGGTTCAGGGTTTGGTATTGCTTGGAATGTATCTGATTGGAACTGGTGCAGCTCTGCTATCAGCAATGTTCCTGAGGCTCTTTGTAAAAGCGCAGAGCAAATCGGCACTCATCCTTGAGATGCCGGTGTACAGGGTTCCAAACTGGAAGAATGTTGGAATCTCAGTTTACGAGAAGAGCAAGTCATTTGTGGTAAATGCCGGAAAGATCATTTTCATTATCTCAATAGTACTTTGGTTCCTAGCGAGCTACTCTCCTACACCAAAGAAGCTTGACGATGCTCTTGCTGCCATTCCAACAGAGGAACTATCAGAAGAAGAGTTGGATTACAAAGAGCAATCGGTAAAACTCGAATACTCCTACGCAGGACGAATCGGACAGTTTATTGAGCCCGTCATTGCTCCTCTTGGCTACGATTGGAAAATTGGAATTGCACTAGTAACCTCATTTGCAGCCAGAGAAGTTTTCGTTGGAACACTCGCTACGATCTACAGCGTAGGTTCAGATGCCGAGGATGAGCGAAGCATTATGGAAAAGATGAAGAATGAACGTAATCCGGAAACAGGTGAACCGCGATATACAGCTGCCACGATCTTCTCTCTATTGATCTTTTATGCCTTTGCCATGCAGTGTATGAGTACTGTGGCAATCGTAAAGAAGGAAACCAAGACCTGGAAATGGGCGCTCTTCCAACTCTTCTATATGAGTGGCTTGGCTTATGTTCTTGCCTTGTTGGCTTATCAGATGTTAAAGTA
>CAXDOZ010000050.1:0-15883 GCA_963991145.1 uncultured Chitinophagales bacterium
GTCCTTCTGGATACCGTAACCGTATTCGTTAAACAGGACTATCAAAACTTCTTCCCAACCGTGTTCTCACCAAATGGTGATGGATTGAATGATTATTTTGATTTTGAACTTCTTGGTGCTGATGGCGGAGCAATGACCGTCTTCAATCGCTGGGGAGAGAAAGTCTACTTCAATGCCTTCCAGGCTTCCGGAGAGGGGAATGGATGGGATGGTATGATCGGAAACGAACCAGCACCACTTGATACTTATGTGTATCAACTAGAGGTGACTTATTTTGATGGAGAAACAGATGTTTTAAATGGAACCATCAGTTTAACTCGCTAACAAAGCAAAGACAAATATGCAGCCGGCCCTCGTCCTGGACGGGGGCTTTTTTATTTTGCTTTGATGAGCTTTTTTAAGATCGCGATTTGACCTAAATGGTAATGAGTGTGTTCAATGGTCCCATTCAGGTTGTAGAAATAAGTCTTGTACCGCGCATCCCAAAACGCCTCGTTCATTTTCTCCTCTGGAAGCGATTCAATTAGATCGATCATCTCCTGTGCTTCTGAATAATAAGTGGAGAGCATATCTTGCCATTGTTTCTCTGAAGTGATCTCCGGAACATCAAATGATTCCTTATCATCTCCTTTGAGCTCTTCGCCTTTTAAGACAGGAATTGCGACACGCACAAAATAATGGATGTGGTAGACGAGCTTAGCAATAGTGTTGAAGTCATCTACTTGCTGAGTAGCTTCCAAATAGTTCACATCTGAAAGAGTATCCTTTAGGTTTGACAAGGTCCAATTGGGGCCAAAGTAAACTCCTTTAAAATGAGCTGATAGATGTTGAGGGGTGGTCATGATTCTAGTTTTGATAATCAATTGGGAGCTCAACTCCATTTCGATCACTTGTCCAGATCAAATTTGTGATCCACCAGCGATCTCCATCGAAAAATAACTGATAAGAGTTGATTCCATGCTCTGAAAGCTCATCCTGTTCTACATAATAGCTTTGAAATACATGAGCGATCCCATTGTATTCATCAATGGTCTTTTTTATTTCAATCTCTGAGAAATTGCTCGATTCGTAGACTTTCATTCCTAGTCGCACAAATTCTTCAAGGCTATAGCTTCTTAGAATATTTGGTCCTTCGTCCCGATGGATCACTACGCTAAAAGTGGCATTAGGTGCAAAGAGGAATCTGAAGGATTCCCAGTCTCTGATCTCTCCGCTATCCCCACTGATCATATCCAGGGTTTCTAAAACAATACCTTCAATAGTTTCAGTTGAAGGATTATCAGTTCCTGCAGAGGCAGTATTAAAAGTGGTTAGAGATAAACTGAATCCCAGGATTACTGCAATGATCTTCATGATTTAATTTTTCCTGAAGATTGGAAAGTGGACTTAGAACTGCAGATTTTTTCGACAAAAAAAGGAGTCCGAAGACTCCTTTAGATTTTTTGGATTTCTTACTTCATGTCAAAGATCCAGGAACCGTCTTCGAACCAGTAGTATTCAAGCTCATCAAGAACTCCTCCCATGTATAGTGCATTGATGTAATTCTCCATGAAGTTCAGCATCAAAGGATCACCCGGAGCAATAGCCATACCGATTGGCTCCATTGTTAGTGGCTCAGGAATGGTGAAGAGGTTGTAAGTAGAATTCTTTAGGATGGTTACCATAATGATCGGGAAGTCGGCAACAAGAACCGTTGCTTCATCATTAAAAAGCATATCGACAGCATCCTGGTAATTATCAGCAGGCATTGAAGTGGCATCTGGAAGTAACAGGTTTACAAAGCTTTCGCTAGTAGACCCTTTCAGGCTTGTCACTTTCATATCACTCATATTGAAGTCTTCTGCTTCATCTGCTTTAGACAGAGTCTCCATTTTAGTCAAAACAGATTTACCCGAAAGCACATAAGGACCAACGAAGGCAACTTTGGCGTTTCGTTCCATGGTCATTGTCATTCCCGACATGATCACATCGATCTTACCTGACTCAAGTGCAGGGATCAATTCCGCGAATGGCAATTGAACGATATCTAGTTCTACATTCATTGATTCGGCCAGGAGCTCAGCCAGGTCAACTTCATAACCCATCAACTCACCTTCTTTTGATTCCATAGAGAAAGGTGGCTGGGTTCCTGTCATTCCTATCTTGATCACACCTGCCTTTTTGATCTTATTCAAATTGGCCTGAGAGAAAGAATTTGTACTGAATATTAAAGCGATTGAAAGTGTAAGAACCGCTAAGAATCTGGTTTTCATGGTTTGGTTTTTTCTATGATAATTGGGCAAATGCCCTTTAAACCCAATATATAGATATTAGGACTAAAGCCTATGTAATTTTGCTCAAATCGAAGTCCAGGTGGATATCCTTTGGCTCGAGTTCAAAGAGCTCAGGAATAGGTGCTTTGGAGATTTCACAAGCCATAGCTAAATAGAAATCTACTGTGTTCTTTGAATCCGAAGCAGAAACGTAGAGTGAAGTAGCTCCAATGTTCTTTGCTCGTCCGGCGATCCAAAGGAAAATAGTCTTTGCAATTCCTCTTCCGCGATAAGCGGCATCTACATAGAGAAAACTTAGGTCTAAGGTGTCTTTAGCCCCTCTGAACCACTTTGGATCCAACACTCCAATTCCCACAATCTTCTCTTTGTCAAACGCCGAGTAAAAAAGTCCGCCTCTTAAATAGGAATCTGCCAGTCTTTCCTTAAGCAAATTGAGATCTTCCTGAGGCCAACCATCAACCTGAATATCTAGAGGCTCCAATCTTAGCTCTCCATCTTCATAGCGGTAAACAGAGGCAATGTACTCTGAGCGATCGATTTCCCAGATTCGATGGAGTTCAGAAAATGTTAAGAGGCGGTAGTTTATCATTCAGAAGGAAAGGAAAGCAAATTAGCTCACCAATCCCAACACATATTTCTTCACCTCGCCCCAATCGGTATACTCGTGATCTTGTGAAGTGTCGGTGGAACCACCCTCTTTCTTGGCGATCATTCGCATGATCAATTTCTTGAAGAAGTCGTATTGCGTGTATTTCAGGGCTCCGGCAAATTGTTTTGGCGTATCTGTGTTCCAACCTGTATCCTCAAGGAAGTCTGAAGCGATCTTAGCTGCTTCTTCGTGTTCTTCCGGAATGTCTGAAGCCACAGCCATGCAAACTGAAAAGAAGTGACTTTTCATATTGTTAAGCGTGTCGAGGTTGCTAATTACATACTGTTTAACAGCCTTATGATACTGATGCATATGAATTGAACTGCCAATTAGTACCATATCAAAGTCTTCCGGCGAAGGAGGAGCATCTGTAACTTCAGCTATCACAACCGGATGGCCTTCGGCCTGAAGCTGTTCTTCCATGAAACGGGCGATCTTTCTGGTCTGCCCTTCTGTAGTCGCATAAATGATCAGGATCTTCATCTTGGGATTTTTCATAAAGGAATTGGTTAATCCTTCCTTAAAGAATGCTCCCTGTCAGTATCTATGGAGATTTTTGCTAATAAGATTTCTATAGCTCCAATTCGAAAACCAGATCTTCTTTCCCCTGATTTTTAATTTGCTTGAATCCCAAATTTCGAATCAACTTTATGGAACTATGATTACTCTCCATTGTAATGGATTGAATCTTTTTGATTTGACCTTGCTTCTTAAGAATGTCAATGAGTTTATTTGCTGATTCATATGCGAAGCCCTTGCCCTGAAACTGGGCTAAGAAGGCAAATCCAAGATCCGGCAGGTCAAGCTCCTTTCGTTTGATAAAGGTCAAAACTCCCAGCTTCTCATTTCCAACCTTATTTTTCACAGTCCAGTAGATGATATTCTTGAGTTCAGAGACCCTTCCGATATAGCTTCTGGCATCATCAATTGTATTGATCTTACTGTCTCCGATGAAGCTTTTCCATCCATTGGAGTTTAAAAGCTCAAACATGAACTCAGCATCATTCATGCTAAGTTTCTCAATTTGGAGTCTATCACTATTGAAGGTCTCCGGTACATGAATTCCGTGGAGTTCTAAGCCTGCCATTTATCGCTCTTGGCAATGATCTTTTTTAGAATATCCATATCTACCTGCTCCAGCTTCTTAATATACAAACAGCCCTTTCCTGTTTTATGCGGACCAAGCTGTTTTAGCAGCTCCTGCTCAGAATTGATGTCATACATGACATATACGGTCATGTTTGCCTTGCCGGGAGAGAATCCAGTATTGAACCACTCAAACTCGTCACCATTTTTACGCTGGTAACTGTACTTCCCGTAGCCAATGATCTTTTGTCCCCAGATCTTTGGTTCCTTTCCGGTTACTTCCTTAAATACATCGAGAAGCACTCGGGCATCGGCCTGTCGAACCGGATTATCAACCGAATCAATAAAAGCGGGTACGCTCTTTTCTGTTTCTGAGTTTACTAGTTTCTTTTTCATTGTGCCGGGTTTTCAGTTCTCTGAAGATAAAGCTAAGAGCTGATTATATATTGGAATACACTCATTTAACAGAGGTTCCAGCTCCTCCGGGAAGGGATCGGTCTTCTTTTTGTATTCTGAGAATCCGCCAGACTTGTGCACGCTGCTATACCAATACTCTGCCCAGACCCCATCCTCAGGACGAGCTCCTTCCTCCCAGCTGAGCATTAGCTCATCAAATGGGATCTCCAGTGCATTACATATCCTGATCAATTCCGCCTTGGGGTTCATTAATAAATCCTTTGAATCAATCACCAATGGCTTTATTCCCCTTGATTCAAGTTCATTTACCAGATCAAGATGGTCCTGGTAGCCAACATCTTTCATCGTAGGATTGTCGATGACCTTAGCAAATGAAGGGAGCATCTCTACCGGGTCTCTGGTAAGGATCACATTTTGAACCTCGGTGAGAAATGACCTGTCCAGATCGAGTAGGTGATGAGTCATGTGCTTAAAGAATGCAATCGGCTTTTCATTTTCCTCAAGCATTGTTCTAATGACTTCAGCACCATTGGTATTCTGAGAAGCAATGATCTCTTCCGCACCGGGGTGAAATTCGCTTGCTCCACTCTCGCTAAGGTAAAATCCATATAGTGGCTCATCCACCACTTTTGTATCCGCCCTTTGGGCGAATGAATACATAATTGCAGTGGAGATATTCCTGGGGCAGGACCACATACAGATTATTTTACTTTGCTTCATTGACTTTTTTAATTTCCGCTTCGATCAGATCGAGATATAATCCACTTAGCCTTTCTGTTTGACCTCCGGGTTTTCCATTCCCGATCTCTCTTCCATCAACTATATTGACAGGAGTTAAGCCTCCAAATGTTCCTGTTACAAATGCCTCATCAGCTCCGTATACATCAAAAAGTGAGAAGTCCTTTTCGTAGCAGGGGATACCATTTTTCCTGCAAGCCTCAATCACCTTTCCTCTGGTAATACCATTCATGCAGTATTTTCCGGTTGAGGTCCACACTTCACCATCTTTTATCATAAAGAAGTTGGTGGCATTGCAGGTAGCAACAAAACCATTGATATCCAGCATTAAAGCTTCATCGGCGCCAGCCTCAATGGCCTGTACCAGTGCCTGCACCTCATGCAGCTTGCTATGACAGTTTAATCTTGGATCAAGATAATCAGGAGAGCCCCTTCTTATAGTTGAGGTAAACAAGCTGATCCCCTTCTTTTTGGTTTCGGGAGAGGCCAGTTTGTGTTCCGGAATGATCACAACATTTGGTCCTGAGATGGTCAGTCTTGGATCCTGGGAGGGAGTTTTCTTGATACCTCTGGTCACCATTACACGAACGTGCACATTATCGGTCATATCATTGGCCAGTAGGGCTTTCCAGATCTCTTCTTCTAATTCTGATTTAGAGAAAGGCAGTTTCATACCAACCGTTGCGGCTGCCTGCCACATCCGGTCTAAATGCTCTTCAATAAAAACCAGAACTCCATGGTGAAGGCGCATGGCTTCCCAAACGCCATCGCCAACCAGATATCCACTGTCAAATACTGAGATCTTAGCGTCAGCACGGTTAAAAAGCTCTCCATTGATCGAGATCTTGATATCCTTATTTCTTGGATCCTCTACCGCATCGTGTGTACTTAGTTTCATAAGCTGAAAAATACATGAATCAAATTAGCTGTGGGTAGATTTGACCCATTCATATTCTATTGGATTTTAATCTCAAATTGCTACTTTGTAGAAAAGGAGAAAGATGGGATTAGCAGATTCACTTATCGACTTTTTAAAGGGGTCGGGATTAAAGCACGATAAAGCTCCAGAAGGTATTTGCCCAAATTGCTGGGGGAAGCAGGAGTATGGCGGCAAATTCTACGATGTGGTACAAAAGCACGGAGTAGATATTAATCAAAAGGATCCTAATGTTGGTTGGGTCGAAGAATATGCTGAAAAGCATTTAACAGGAATTGAGTTACACAAGCAAGGAGATTACTACACCTGCAATACCTGTAAATCGAAATACACTGAAGCAGATCTAAAAAAATGAAACCATGAATAAGGGAGAACTTCGAAACTTTCTGGTGAATCTTGAGGCATCTGCGCTTGAGAAATTTGACAGCCGAAGAAATGATTTTATGGCTGATAGTAATATCGACTCCAGTCAGGCTATCGACCTTGATGACCAGTCTCATCTTAGTGAAAGTGCCGACCTTGCCGAAGGTCTTGACCAACAATTACACGCTCATGAGATGATCCTCTCCCAAATCAAAAAAACAGATTTTGGCCCTACTGATGTTGTAGGCCCGGGTGCAGTTGTAGATGTAAACGGAATGCATTTGGTGATCACTGCATCCATCCCACCTTTCGAGTTTAAGGGGAACAAATATGTAGGGGTTTCTTTAGAAGCTCCGGTTTACAAAGCAATGGAGGGGAAGAAGAAAGGGGATGAGTATGAGCTCAACGGTAAGAAATTTAAGATTGAAGGGGTTTATTAAAACCTCATCAACTGATCCCTCTTAAAACTCCATTCAGGAGTGGTAAGGGTTTCTTCAAAATCTATCGAATACCAGGGTGAGATCTCAGGATTGCCAGGATTCCTTAGTACATGAGTCTCCTGAGCAGGCATATAGCTTTGTGCAAGCATGAACAGCTTCTCTCCAGTCTCAGGGTTTTGCGCCATATCTACTACTAGTACAGCATGCCCCGGAGAACCACCCAGAATAAACACATCCCCGATCCTCATTTGATCTAGTTCAATCGGATTCATCTCTTTTGACAGAGATAACGATCCCGCATACATGAAGATCTGTTCCATGTACTTCCAGAAATCTGAATAGGTATTAGACGGGGAGGCACTTTGATTCCAATAGCAATTGTTCCCATTAACTACTACTCTCTGACCCTCTATCCACTTATAGTAATCGACCCTAAAACCATTGGTGAAATTAAAATGAATGCTATCATACATTTCATTTGTCCAAAAATACTCCGCTCTTAAGCGCATGATAGCATCGGCACATTGGTGAAGGTCCTTATCGCCAATCTCCATATCGATCACCGAGATGTGAGCATTTTTGTTTCCCTTGATCTGTCCATTATAGAGCTTTACCTCTGCGTCAATTGGCTTCAGCGGTAGGGATTGTAAGTACTTTGCAAAAGAGCCATCCTCAGTGGTAATTCTTTCAAATCCAGCGGGAGCAGAAAAGCGAGATAAGATCGTATATCCATCTGGATTGAGGATCTCAAATTCCTGTGGGATCTGAAAGGTAGTTTCAGCTTTAGAAATGGTATTATTAACAGGATCAGAAGGCTTTGCTTTTGAGTTGCAGGATATGGTCAATGAGACAGCACAGAGAATTATGAATGCCAATTGAAATCTCATAGCTTGTTTTTATTTGAGCGGATTATCTAATTTGATTATCGCGATTTCTAAACACTGTTAATGAGGACATTGAACTAATCAAAGATCGATCCCTCAGTCATCTTGTACTTTTCAAAGCCAAGTTCCAGAATAAATTGGTTGAGGAGTTTTCTCGTATCCTTGGCGAAACCGATGGCAGGACGTTCATATTCAGTTCCCTCGTCCAGGATCACCTCCTTCTCAGCTGGAATATCTACAGAGGACAGGAGATAATTACACTCCAGACAAACATCAACCTGTGCTACCACTTCTTCACCTTTGTAATAGATAATCGCAAAATGTGGGTCAAAACAGGCTGCGGTAGTCTCTCCATATGTTCCGAGTGGAGTAATTATGGAATTGAACTCATGCACCTCTGATTCATTGAGCACTTTAGAATTATCAAGAAGGAATGGGAACTCACTTAGAATGCGGTCAATTGTTTTATGCCCATTACCCTGAAACTCATAGGCCACTACCTTTGTGTATTGTAGTGTTTTGAATGGGTTTGTTTGTGCACTAAGGCTTGAGAATAAGAACAGAACTGGAACTAGAGCTAATAGCTTCATTTTGATCATTTTATAGACCTAGAAGTTAATAAAACTCACAATGTTTATCTGATCCCTATTTCCATTTTGGAGGAATTGATTCATATAACCGAGTTCTAATCGAACCACTTTGGAAATGCGATATCCAATCCCGCCGTAAAGGCGGTTCCTGTCAAAAATGGTACCGGTGGTATTTATGAAGATCTCATTGTAGGCCGATAAATAAACCGTCTTATCAATCACCTCTTTATTGTTCAATGGGATATTCAATGCGAGAAAGTACCGGAACCTCAGAGCAAAATCCGATTCGATGAATCTCTGCTCAAAGCGATATCGATGTTGAAGTGACACGATACCAATTTTCTGCTTAGTAATAAATTGCTGAAAGATTCGGTGCTCGTGAACGGTGACCTTCTCATCCTGCCCGTCGACGTAGTTCTCACTTAGGATATATCCATATCCAAGTAGTACATTATTGTTATTCTCAGTGATGTTATAGCCAAAACCGGTTCTTATCAGCAATTGCTCCAGATCGGTAAGGGCATTGTAACTCCGGTACTGAACTTCATTATGCCAGTTCCACTGAGTATTGATCTTTTTATTCCCGAAGTATAAAAGCCAATTTCCAAGCTTGCTGTCCTGAGAGTATCCAGCAAATTGAAAAAATAAAAAACAGATTAATAGAATTCTTTTCATCATTCAGTCACGAAGCCTTTCCAGCGCTTCATGTAATTTATGAAAATTGGGCCTAAGCCCTCTTTTGCGAGATATTCCTCACTTACAGGGTTTGGAGTAGGAGTGAAATCCGGATCCTGAATAACAAGCTTCGGGAAATCATGGTGTAAAATGCCTGATCTGCCAATCGAGACAAAGTCGACACCCGCTTCCAGGATTTTATGAACGTCGGAGCCGGAGCGGATCTTCCCTGCAACAGTGAGCTTGACATCCTTATAGTCGAGCTCAGTAAAATGCTCTAGTAGACTCTTTGAAGCGTGTTTTTCCTCTTCTGGCATTTTGAAGGAATCCCAAAGAGAGACGTCGAGGAAATCAACTTTGCCACTATTGATCAGTTGCTGACAGATCGTTTTAATTTCATCTAGATCGAGCCCAAATTTCTCTGGCGATAATCTTACTCCCAAAAGAAAATCGGCTCCGCAGGAGCTACGAATCTCATTTACAATCTCAAAGAGGATTCTAGAGCGATTTTCAAGGCTTCCACCGTATTCGTCTTCCCGGTGATTGATCTCTGCGCTCAGGAATTGAGTGAGGATATAACCATGAGCTCCGTGCACCTCAACACCATCATAGCCTGCTTCTTTAGCTCTTACTGCAGCAGCGATAAAGTCATCTCTCAGATCGAGAACTTCCTGATGGCTCAAAGCTCTGGCATTGGTCTCCTCATTATCTGAAGGACAAACAGGTCGTTCACCTATCTGGCTTTCAGGTGATCGCATTCCAGCGTGATGTAATTGTATTACGGCCAGACTTCCATGCCTTTTAATTTCAGCGGCCAATCTTTTATGACCTTCAATATGGAAATCGGCAAAGCATCCAAGTTGACCGGAGAAGCCTTTACCAATAGCCTGAACATGGGAGGCACAGGTCATCACCATTCCAAATCCACCTACTGCTCTTTTCGTTAGCCAATTGAATTCATCTTCAGATAAGGTGCCATCATCATGGCTTTGAAGATTGGTCATTGGGGCAAGAGCAAAGCGGTTTGGCATTACTGCTCCGCAGGGAAACTTTAGTATCGAACTTTCCATAGACATTTGCTGCCAATTCTAAGATTTTCTGCCCAAATGTTCAGATAGAATCATCCAACTGTCTTCTTCTTTAACAATTACAGAACTTCCTACACCTTCACCTGAAACCAGGTCTCCATTGATCAAGCCAGCCCATTCAAATTCAAAATTGAATACGGCAAAATGCTCGTCGATCTTTAGCCAATTCACATTTTTGATCTGGTACTTCTCACTCTTAATTATTGAAAAGTTCCTCTCGAATGCAATCTTCACGGCTTCCTTTCCCTGGTGAATGGATCCGTCTGAGAAGATCACACTTGCATTTTCAGAGATCAGTGGATCCACCTGATTCCAATCCTGACTAGCTAAAGCCGATTCATAGGAGGCAATAAAGTGCTGCGCTTCCATTCTCTAGTAAAGTTTATCAAGCATGAGATCAAGCTCTTCCATGACATTTTCTGGTCCGTTTGCTCTTGGACTTACAATGTTCCCGTTTTCATCAATGAGCATATAGGTTGGAGCCGCATTGATCTTATAAGGAGCGAGTTGAGGATTGTTGAACTGTTTATCTGCTACAAGGTGAACACCCGGCCAATCCTCCTCAGCTACGAATTCCTTCCAGCGCTTGATATCCTCTTCACCGTACTCAAGAGACACGTACATGAATACCATATCATCACGGTCTTTCAAAGACTCCTGGAGCTCTTTATGATATGGAATCGATTGAATACAGGGTCCGCCCCAGGTTCCCCAGAAATCAATGTATACCAGATTTCCTTTGAAATCACTTAAAGAAACCAATTCGTCTTTCAGATCAGGAAAAGTGAAATCAGGAGCAGTTTCCCCCGGGGCAATATTTCTAAAACCGATATAATAATCAGAGAATAGATCCAGGTACTTTTCATCTGAGTAATTTGAAGAGAAGTAGTCATACATCTCCTCCGCCACCGGATAGAATTCAGTTTTAAGCAAAGTCAAATAGAGCCAGAAATCTTTTGCCATCCAGGCCATAGCGATATCCCTATCCACCCCATCAAAGGAATTCTTAGCAATTGAGAATTTCTCTGCCATTGAGATCTCCCATCTGATTGAATCAGGGAGATCAATTGTGGTTTCCTCAAATCTGGTGTCAACAATCCCAGCGATACAATCAGTATAGGCCAGGATAAAATTAAACTCAGAATCGGCCTGCCATTCACCTAGAAATGAGAAATCAACTGAATCGGCCGGTAGGCTTCCAAATTCACCAAAGGCGTAGTATTTGTGATAACTCAGGTATCTGTAGTAATCCTTCCAGGAGTCATATCTGGCTTTAGCAATCAGATAATTAGCATAGGAATCAGGTAGGTCAAAGGATAGGATTCTGGATTCCTGCCCCTTGAAATGTTCTTCCATAAAGGACTCGAACTCCTCGGGCATCATGTAATTGATACTTGAGTAAAGCTCATCAATCGAGTCCTCCTCATAGAATTCGAAACTCAGGTCCCATTGAATTTGATTTAATTCTGCGGCTTCGCCGGATAGGATCAGAGTATCCTCTGTTTGAAGGATATTTAATGATTGTCCTGGCCCGAGGTAGAGGTCCTTATTATAGAAAGCATAATATCCATTAGAATTCCTGATCTGGTAAAAGTCACTTTCTGTTGATTTTACCGAAAATGAAAAGTCTCCGGCAGTATCAACCCAACAGGAATCCAGGGCATAAGTGTAATTTTTAAAATCCTGAGCGGCCTCCGAGCTGGTGAGGTAGATGTATTGGGCCTCATCGATATTCAGGATTCCTTCGATGGTTATGGATTGACTTTCGGGCTCTTGTTCATCAGAACTAGAGCATGCGAATAAGAAGCCAATAAGAAATGCTAGGAAAATGGGAGGGACTCTTCTTCTGTTCATCTTTTAAAGATAATTGATACGGAAACTATTAGCGGTAAACGCTTGTTAACCAATCCTGAATTGGATTTGTGGGAAAATTTGGTTACTATATCCATTCACAAAAGGCAAAACGCCCACCTGAGTATCCGGTCTCATTCTGAGACCAAACATTTATGAAGAATGCACTCGAGCTTTTCCAGAGAATTACTGAAGAATTATTGATTGATGAAGAGGAGAATCCGGTAGCGAAATACATTCCGAGTTCAGAGCTTTATAAAGCATTAGACCTTTCCTTAAAAGAAGATCCCTTAGATCAGGAAGATTTTGAATCCCTGGTTAGAGATCTCGTTCTTGCAACACCGCGCACAGCCACAAACGGTTTCTTTAATCAACTTTTTGGCGGCCGAAATGAGAAGGCGATCCTAGGGGAATTGCTCTCCGTGATCCTGAATAACAGCATGTACACCTACAAAGCTGCAGGACCAATGATCGGAGTGGAGAAAAAGATCATTAGAGAGGTCTGCGACCTGATAGGCTGGGATTCAAAATCTGACGGGACATTTGCACCGGGAGGTTCAATGACCAATTTTATCGGTATGCTAATGGCTCGCAATGCTGCTTCTCCTGGTGTTCATTCCGATGGGGTTAAGAAGCAAATGCTAGTCTACACTTCAAAGGAGTCTCATTACAGTATTCCTAAGAATGCTGCATTCTCGGGAGTCGGAAGGGAGAACGTTCGATATATCCCAACCAATAAGAAAGGAGAGATCGATCCTCAAAAATTGGAACGATCTATTGAGGAAGATATCAGAAAAGGAGCAATCCCAACCATGGTGAATCTTACCGCGGGTACTACAGTTATGGGGGCCTTCGACCCGATTAGATCTATAAGCGATATCTGTAAGAAGCACGGAGTTTGGTTACATATTGATGGTGCTTACTGTGGTTCAGTTTTGTTTAGCGAAAAGTACAGTCATTTGATCGATGGTGTTGAACTGGCAGATTCCTTTTGCTTTAATGCGCATAAGATGCTGGGAACTCCTCTTTCCTGTTCCATTATCGTTGCAAAGGATAAGAAGTTCCTATACGACAGCCTTTCTAATGAAGCTGATTACCTCTACCAGACTGATCACGATGAGTTTAATTTAGGAAAGACCTCGCTTCAATGCGGAAGGAGAAACGACGCCTTAAAATTCTGGACTTTTTGGAAGAGCGTAGGGACGAAAGGGCTCGGAGAAATCGTTGATCATCAGTTTGATTTGGCCGAAACGGCCAGAGCCTATGTTGAGGCTCACGAGGATTACGAGCTTTACAGCTATAAAAAGTCTATTGCAATTTGTTTTAATTACAAAGGCATTCCTGCAACAGAGATCTGTACTGCTTTATATGAGCATTCAAAATTAATGGTTGGATACGGCTCCTTCCAGGGAGATGAATTTATTCGCCTGGTAACGGTCAATGCTCAAAATGAAAAAGAAGACATTTTGAACTTCTTTAAGGTGCTTGAAGAGTTTGTTGAGGAGAAGAAAGAGCTTTTCGCCAGATTTATGGTGGCTTAAATTCTTTAGCCAAAACTCTCTTTAAAATCTTCTCTTTGATCATTGAACCAGTCATCATCTGGAAATTTCTCGCAAGCAAGGTTTAAATGATCCCTCAAGTCAGAAACCAGGTCACTGTACCACTCGGTAGCTGTTATTCCTGTCGATAACCTTGGATTGATACCCAGCTTGACTGTTGCATTTAGGCCATGCACCAACATGGAGTGAGCTAGGATCCTTTCAGCGTGAGCGGCAGGGGCATCAGGAGCTTTTTCGAAGGCAATTTGAGAAGCAAAGAGAGCAGTGGCTAAAGAGCCATTTTCCCGAATATCCAGACTTCCATATTCTGGAATAGCTCTTAAGGTTTTGCTGTAGTCATACCAGAATCGGCCATCATCATTTTTAATTGATTTGGCTTCCGTCAGATAATCGTGATCCTGATCTTCGTTTTTAACTCGCTGATTAATTACTTCGAGAAAGTCTTTCATTTTAATCGAAACATTAGTCCAGACTCAATAAGTTATTTCTGATCTTTTCCAGATCCTCTTCTGTAAGGCCGATAGATAAGAAATACTTCTTGAAAGAGCCATAGTTTTCCTCAATATGCATTTTTGTTCCCATTATATATTGGGCATCAAGTAGATAAAATGCCTCAATGTTTTTTCGATTAAGGTCATAATCAATCCCCGGAGATTCAACTCTTGCAATTGAATCTAGATTTTCAATTCTTGCAAGGCTTTCTTCCATCCTATATTCTGAAGACAGAAGATAGTCTGATTCAATTTGATTCCAGGGAACATCTAACATTCCTAGCAATAAAGCAGTTGCAGTTCCTGTACGGTGAATCCCATGAGAGCAATGGAAAGCGATTGGATAGTTTGTAGAATCTGCAAGTAATTTGAAAAAATTGAGATAAGCGTTCTTCCCAGATTCAGGTAATGACTTATGAATGTTTTGATTAAACTCAGTTGGAACGGTTAAAAAATTCCCTGATAATCTTGCCATTACAATCATCTCGGCTTCATTGTTACTGCCTGAAATTGGAAGCTTTATGGAGCTAACTCCCGATGGAAGTCGATCCTCTCCATACTTTTCTATTTCAGTTTCACTTAGGAAATTCACAACCGTTTTTATTCCCAGATCACTCAGGACTTCTACATCAACATCTGTCAGTTTAGAAAATGTACCAGTCCTGAAGAGAATTCCTGTTTTAATCTTGTAGTCATCTGAAGTGGTGTAGTTTCCCAGGTCTCGCATATTCGCCTGCCCTTCAAGCTCGACCTTACGATCAAATGGTTCCTGGCTGAGTTCATTGTTCTCTTCTTTGTTGTTGTTTTCCAGTTGCTTTTCCTGATTTGTGCAGGAGGAAACTATTAAGAATAGAATCACAATGACTATTTGAGCCTTTGGTAATTTTAGATAAACACTCATGGAGAATGAATTGGTCTTCTCCTAAGCTAGGATTTATTCAATAAATGGATTGCTGAATTTCTCATCGCTCATCATTTGCTCATCAGTCAGAGTTTCAAGAAAAGCTACAAGAGCATTTACATCGTTCTGGCTTAAGACAAGTCGAACCGGATTTCCATTGGGATCGCGCAAAGGTGCTGCGAGATTTGGATGATCCTGAATTCCATTTCTATAGTGCTGAATAACCTCTTCAAGAGTAGAAAATCTGCCATCGTGCATGTATGGAGGACGTGTAGCAATATTCTTTAATGAAGGTACCTTAAATCGACCCAGATCATTTGGGATACTAGTAGCGCCAAATACACCTGGATCAATATTGGGATTGGCATCCAAACCATTATTTGTAGCTCCGGATGGACCTAAATTTCCATTTGGCAATGCTCCAACAAATGCCTCTGTGGCATGGCAACTAGAGCAGTTTACTCTTCCGCCAGAAGTAGTTGGTATAGGTTGAAAGAAAAGGCGCTTGCCCAGATTTTCCTGCTCTGAGAATGCAGGGAAATCTACCATGGGTGAGTTTACTTCAGCCCTGGCCATGTCGTAGGGCGAAGTTGTGCTTACCATACTTCGAATGAATTGGGCAAGCGCTCTTGAGATTCTTTCAGTTGTGATATTTGGATCACCGAATGCATCCTCAAAAAGAGGAGCATAGTAGTCCTGGGCCGTAACAATTGAATCAAGTCTTGCTAAAGTCAAGCCCATTTCTACCGGATCCTGAAATGGCATTAGAACCTGCTCCTCCAGAGTTTGAGCTCTTTCATCCCAGAAGAATTTGCCACTGTAGTAGAACCTTGCATTGACTATTCCCATTGAATGTCGGCCAGTCTCACCTCCATCAAAGCCTTCGCTTAGAATCCTTGGATCAGAAAAGCCATGAGATTGCTGATGACATGATGCGCAAG
>CAXDOZ010000051.1:0-15806 GCA_963991145.1 uncultured Chitinophagales bacterium
TGTAATCTCTATTATAGTATTTAAATTTGCAGCTCTATCAATCATAGTACTGACCTATATCTTCTTATCGGTCATTAAAAACATATTGAAAAATGAACTTCATAGCTGAAATCGATATCATGCCAAAGAAAGAACTTCTCGATCCTCAAGGCAAGGCAGTAGAACAAGGTCTGCAACGCCTCGAGTTAAATGGAATTGAGCAGGTTCGCGTAGGAAAGCACATCAGCCTGAAGATCACTGCTGCTTCTGAAGACGAAGCAAAGACTCTTACTGAGGAAGCTTGCAAGAAATTGCTGGCTAATCAGATTATGGAGTCATATGAATTCAGTATTCACGCTCAATAAATTAAGCCATGGGTAAGCTCCTGCTTGTACCCACTCCAATCGGCAACTTAGCGGATATTACTTTTCGAGCGATCGAATCGCTCAAGGAGGCTGATCTGGTGTATGCTGAAGACACTCGTACCAGCTCCCGACTCTTCAATCATTACAATATCCAAACTCCTCTCAAGCCTTTTCACAAGTTCAATGAGCATAAGATCCTTGACCTGGCAGTTGAGACTGTTGGGAGAAATAAGCTCACTGCCTTGATCTCCGATGCCGGAACTCCCGGGATCTCCGATCCCGGATATCTGCTCGTAAGAGCTTGTTTGGAAAACAATATAGAAGTGTACTCTTTACCCGGAGCCACTGCATTTGTACCTGCTCTTGTAAACTCCGGGATCCCCTGCGATCGGTTTGTATTCGAAGGATTTCTTCCTGTTAAGAAGGGAAGGCAAACCAGATTGAAACTCCTTGCAGAGGAGAATCGAACCATTGTCCTTTATGAGTCACCTCATCGATTGGTGAAAACATTAGGGCAGCTGGGAGAGTTTATCGGGAAAGAACGTCAGGCTTGCGTGAGCAGAGAACTCACAAAGATCTACGAGGAGAACCGACGAGGAACTTTGGAAGAGCTTCAAGCCTGGTACGAAAAGAATCCGCCGAAAGGCGAAATCGTAATCATTGTAGCAGGTAAATAATGGACCTTAAACATCTTGAAGAGCAGCTGATCAGAATTTGTCGTAGCCAATCTGAGAATCTTAAAGCTGCAAGCGGAAGAATCCAACAGGCGAATGTTGAGGAGAAGGCCTACAATCATTTGGTGACTGAATTCGACAAGCAAACGGAGTTGAATATTGTAAATGAGCTTAAGCTTTTGCTTCCAAACTCCGGCTTCCTTACTGAGGAGAACACAGAAAACAACTTTGATTCTCACTCGGTGAATTGGATCATCGATCCTATTGACGGTACCACAAATTTTGTTTACGGCATTCCGGTCTTTTCCATTTCTATCGCCCTACGGGCGGATGATGAGATCGTGCTGGGAATCGTTTACGACCCTAGCAAAGACGAAGCATTTACCGCGATCAAAGGAGGTGGTGCAAGACTGAATGGTGAAACGATATCGGTCCGTAGGACCAAAGAACTTGCAAAGGCATTTCTGGCAACCGGCTTTCCCTACTTTGATTTCGATAGACTTGATGCCTACCTGGATGTTCTAAAAGAGCTTCTGCAGAAGAGCCACTCTATGCGACGTATGGGTTCAGCTGCCATTGATCTCGCCTATGTGGCCTGCGGCCGATTCGATGCATTCTTCGAATATGGTTTATCACCCTGGGATGTAGCAGCCGGATCGCTTCTAGTAACTGAGGCTGGCGGAACAGTAAGTGCATTCAACGGAAAGGGAGACTTCCTTTTTGATGGGGAGATAGTTGCGGGAACACCTTTGGTTCAGAAAGAGCTAAAGGAAGTGATTGAACATCACTTTGCTACATAAAAAAAGCCCATCCCGAGACTTCGGGAGGGCTTTCAAATCTTGAGTATAGGATATCTAGTTATCTATTCTGATCAAAGTTGAATAGTTGATCTTAAGTGCTTCAGCTTTTCTAAGCTCCTGCTTAACTTCTGTGATCAATCCCATTTTTGTCTCCTTATCAATACGAAGCGCAACGATCATAGCTCCCTGCTTTGCCGGAGGCATCTGAGAGCGGGTATTGAATACCCATTTTTGAACCTCGGCTGGTTGAGCGAAGGCGTCGTCTAACTGAATCCTTGGAGCATCGCCATACTGTTCTGGGCGAGCCGGAGGACCGATGTAGATATAAGAAACAAGTGACTTCTTCTCCAATTTGGTCAACTCAGTAGCTTCGGGAAGCTTATAAGTTACCTTAAGAGTTACATCTCTCATCACGGTAATAACCATGAAGAAGAAGAGAAGGATAAAAATGATATCCGGTAATGATGATGTAGGGATCTGAGGAGATTCCTTACTACCGTCTTTTCTAAATCGCTGTTTTAACATGACAATACTTGTGGTTTGTACCCCAAACTATAGTTCAGGTTCAGCTTCTGAGAACTTCATCGGATAAATAGCTCTGATCTCTTTTCGCTCTTCAGAGGTAAGCTCAGAGAATACTCTACTGAACTTATTGAGAGAAGCATCATCCCTCACCACCCTGTAAGCGGCTTTGATCTCGTTCTGCACCTGGATATAAATATCATAGGAGCATCGAGGATCATTCTTTAGAGAGACAATTGCTTTTTGAGGATTTTCTGAGAGGTTTGGATCCTTTCCATTATTGGTCAGGAACTTCTCGGTCATATCCTTCAATTCAGAGATATCCATTAGGCGGCCTTCCACAAGTAGTTGATCGGCTGAGTTGATGCTAACTTCCAGTACATTCTTCTTCTTAACCTCTGGGATATCGATGTCCTCAACAAAAGGAGGAAGGATATGAAGAATCCCTTTATCGATATCAATTGTAGTGGTTACGAGGAAGAAGATCAATAGCAGGAATGCGATATCCGCCATTGAACTGGAGTTAACCTCAGGCAATTTTCTACTTCCCATGACTAGCTACCTTGAATAAGTCCACGAATAAAGTCAGCAATCATTATCAGTATAGCAGTGAAGATCAGAACGTATACAGTGATAATCCCACCGTTTACCCGGCCAACCCAATAGTCTATTGTATCTGGCTCCAATCCGATTTTAGCTAATTCTTCAACGGTCATTCCATTGTAGAATGCGCTTAGTCCTGCAGTAACACCTGCCAGGTCAGTATTGATAGCAATCAATGCGATTACCAACACAATGGCAAACATGATAATGTATGAAAGGCTTGATTTGAAGTTGAAGACCAATCCAGCTATCAACAATCCTACAACAAAGGCAAAAGCCGCTATGTAAAGCATGTAGACAGTGTTGCTAATCATAAATGATGTAACATCTGGATAGAAGGTCTCTTCAAAGATCACCTTGGTGTTATCGCGCTTGAACTCATACTTTTCCTGTTCGCTCATGCGCGGAGTTAGCGGTCCTCCGAAGATCTCGGTCTCCTCCGCTCTGTTTTTATCTATAAGGGCAATTTTCTCATCTAGCATTTCCTGTGCCTGAATTGGGGCATCAGTTTTTGCAGAATTGTATTTCATAAGAGATACAATCCCCATGACAAGAATCCATAGAAACAATAGAATAAGGACGCCCTTCCTTGCGTATTCTGTGATTTTGTTATTCATAACTCAGGGCTTTTCCTCGTTTAGTTATTTGATCCTTCGTCAGTCACTTTGTAGCGGATCAACATATCCACGAAAGAGATTGAAGCATCTTCCATGTCGTTAACCATACCATCGATCTTAGAAACAAGAGCGTTGTAGAAGATCTGAAGAATGATCGCAACGATAAGTCCGAATACAGTTGTCAAAAGTGCCACCTTGATACCACCTGCAACAACCGATGGAGAAATATCTCCGGCTTTTGCGATATCGTCGAAGGCCACGATCATACCAATTACCGTTCCAAGGAATCCAAGCATCGGTGCTAGTGCGATAAAAAGTGATATCCAAACCATTCCTCGCTCTAGAAGTCCCATTTGAACAGAACCATAAGCGATGATCGATTTTTCTACTACCTCGATTCCTTCGTGAACTCTATCAAGACCTTGATAGATGATAGAAGCAACAGGGCTACGATTTGAACGGCAAATTTCCTTTGCGCCTTCAACATCTTTTGTCTCAAGCTTCGCTTCGATCTTCTTAAGAAGACTCTTCACGTTTGTAGAAGCAAGTGTAAGCGTGATGAAACGCTCAATAACAAATGCAAGACCCAGGATCAAAGCAATAAGTACCAAAGACATGAAGCCAGGGCCACCGTCGATGAATTGCTTAATTAGGACTTGTGTAAATGACTCTTCTTCTTCAACTACTTCTTCTTCTGTAGCAGCTGGAGTCTCTTCAACTGCAGGCTCTTCAGCTACTGCGTTGGAATCGACCATTCCAGAGTCCATTGCCATACCTGAGGTATCGGCAGCCATTTCGGCGGTTTCACCTTCTTCTTGTGCGTAAATCCCCTGGGGATTTAGTAGAAATACCGCGGCCAGCAGGGTGAGCATAACGGCGAGTTTCTTCATGATTCAGTTGTATTTGGTTTAGATAAATAAATGTAAGGTTTTTCTTTGCGGAGAGGAAGGGATTCGAACCCTTGATACAGTTTCCCGTAAACACGCTTTCCAGGCGTGCGCCTTAAACCACTCGGCCACCTCTCCGGTCCGATTTGTCAAGGCGTCAAAAATAGGAATTATAACGAAGATTAAAAATCAGTTCAAGTCTGCTAAATCCTTTGACAACAAAGCGTTTTGTTAATGTAAAGGATATGTAAATGAGATATGCTCTTTTTAAGCTGATTTGACAATCAAATTACTTGCTAAATGCCAAATAATGACTGTGCATTTTGTGAAGTTTGATTTGCAATTTCATCGACTGATGAATCTGTCAGATCGCTCAATCGCTCCGCTATGATTGGAATGTAGGCACTTTCATTTCTTTTCCCTCTATGCGGCGTGGGAGTCAGATAGGGAGAATCGGTCTCCAGAAGAAAGCGGTCCAAAGGAAGAAATGGAATCACCTTATCCATCCCTCCATTCTTAAAGGTGATCACTCCTCCCAGACCTAAATGCATTCCAAGATCTACTAATTCCTTTCCGTCATCTACCGTTCCGGTAAAGCAATGAAGCACTCCTCTCAGTCTCCCATCCTGCATTTCCCTGATCACTTTCAGAATATCTTCCATTGATTCCCGACAATGAATTGCAACCGGTAGGTCGAGATCTTTCGCCCAGTCGAGTTGCTGCATAAAGGCATTGATCTGATCGTCTTTAAAGCTAGTATCCCAATAATAGTCTAGGCCAATCTCGCCAATTGCAATATGAGCGTGATCAGACGAGAGCTGATCCTCGATGAATTTCAATTCGGCCGACAGGCCGGAACCAACAGAACATGGATGCAATCCGATCATGGAATAACAGTACCCGGGATAATCTACCACCATGGACATCATGGATTCGAAAGTATCCTTCTCAATATTTGGGAGTAAGATCTTATCGACTCCACTTTCCTTTGCTCTTGAAACGACCTCTGCTCTATCCTCATCAAACTGATTCAGATATAAATGTGAATGGGTATCAATAAATCTCATCCCTTTAGTTCTGCTACTTTCTCTTTTAACCAACCTACATCTGCAATCGGGCTGGTGTTTGAAATGTCTGACTCGAGTTTATTTACCCGGTCTTTGTCTCTCGGTCTTACCCTGCTTGCCTGGGATGCAAATTTAATCAGGTTCATATAGCCTTTTCGCTGTTGCTCAGATAAGATCTTGTTTCGTCGAAGGAAAATTCTAAAACTATTAACCAGTGCTTCCATGCTATCAACCTCATCTAACTCATAGTAGGTCTTTAATAGAATAGAGCGGCTATCTAATGAATAGAAGACATCGCTATACTCAACCTGCTGTAAGAGAGTAATTACCTGATCGTAATCTCTACGGTCGAAATGGACCCGGGCCATATTATATGTTAGAGCGTTCTCCCGCTCCTCATCCGGAAGTTTACTATTGTAATCCTTAATGAATGCTTCTGCCCAATTGTACTTTTTCAATCTGAGAGCATTTGCTACGATGTTCTTATAAGTAGCCGCTGAGAATTGTCCTTCTGAAAAAATGATCCCCTCCGAGATTACCTGCTCATAGATATTAAAGAGATCCTGGAGAAATTCGGTCTTACCCTGATTCGCTTTTCGAATACAATAGTTCTGAGCAAATACATACATCCCTCTTAGCTCTTCATCTTCAAACTCGTTTCGCAAATCCTTTAAAGAGTCTAACAGTAATTTGAATTTGTCGAGATCCTCCGGATCGATTAGAGTTTGTAGAATTAGCAGATAGATCTTAATTGCTGGCTCTTCCTGAAACTCTGGCTCCTCTGCCATTTCTAGAATCTCATCCATGAATCGATTTCTGTGATCCATCTGAAGAACTCGCTTGAAGTTGATCACAGAGCAAAAGAATCTAAGCTTATTAACTATGTAAAATCGGTCGAGATTTTCAGCACTTGTTTGAAGGGAACTGTCAATATTCTGTAGCGTGACCAAACTGGAAATTGAATAAAATCGATTCAGCTCTTCATCTAAGAGAAAGTTCTTTAAATAAGAATCAGTGCCCAGCTCTTCAAACTCCTTTCGAAACTTTCGGTAGGTCTTTTGATAATTTCCTTCTGCTTTATGAAGTCGAAGCGCTTCTAACAACTCCATGTTCTTTTTAAATGAATCAGAGGAAAATGATTGCTGAGCCAGAAACTCCTGCAGAAGTTTCAGCAATCGCGACATGAAGTGTCGCAATCGGCTGTCCTGGTGGGCTTCGCCCGGATAAAGTTCCGCCCACAGACTCGACTTATCTAAGCCCGGATCATTGTAATCGGGGCTGAAAGCCCTAATGAAATTATGCATCTCAAGGATGGTCTTGCTTTCATTGAAATAGGGTGAAGCAATGAATTTATCCAACCTCTTTAGCTCGCTTTCACTGAGCATCTGATAAATTTCTATCAGTTTCGTGTCATTCATTACAGGAGTAGGTCTAACAATGAGGCAACCAAAATAGCCTAAAAAAGGGTATTTATGTTGTAAACATTCAAATCAAGGGTCTAACAATGAGCTGAATTTGTACTTTTTTCTGCCACTAAGGTGATAGATGTTTGTAATCAGTAAGGAGCCTCTTTAGCTCGCTGATTGAATGATTTAAGCTTAAAACAATGAATTAAAAGAGTGAAAAACCAGAGGAGATGCGGATTAGAACGATAAACAAATTAATACTGGCGCTGGGATGCCTATTCAGCTTTTCAGCGAATGCTCAGATCATTGATGCAGTAGATGACCATTTTACTATTGTACAGAATCAACAACCTGGGGGGAACTGCACCACCTTACCTGTTGGGCAGAATGACATTTTCCTTCCCGCTCCTCGCCTCGGTGGTTTGAGATTGCTAGCAGATAGCACGAGCGTTGCTGTTCTTTCTACAGATTCAATCTTTAATGTTACTTACTGTGTTCTGGATACAAGCTTCT
Organism: uncultured Chitinophagales bacterium; assembly: GCA_963991145.1. Classification (GTDB taxonomy): domain Bacteria; phylum Bacteroidota; class Bacteroidia; order Chitinophagales; family JABDMM01; genus CAXDOZ01. The sequence continues at coordinate 7,434 of CAXDOZ010000051.1, forward strand.
TTGGAGTTGACTCCTTTGAGTATGAGATCTGTGACTCCATTCCTGTTTTCGGGCAGGTATGTGATACAGCTAAAGTCTATCTCTTTGTTTTTCGAAATTTCCCAATTACAGGTACAGTTTGGCCCGGCGATGCAAACTCAGATGGAGTAACAAATATCTTTGATATCCTTCCAATCGGACTTAACGCATTTAGAAACGGTCCTCCCCGAAATGTTCAGGGAAATCAATATGCTCCATTAAATGCTCCTTTATGGAACGACACCATTTTCAATGGAGCAAATCTTCATCATGTAGACTGCGATGGAAATGGAGTGATTAATATCAGAGACACTATTGCAGTAGACCTCAACTATGGATTAAATCACCCAAAAACCGACGGACCGGAAGGTGACTGTAGAATTGACCCACCACTTTGGGTGGAAGTAATTGGACCTAGTGTTCTTCAAAGTGGAGATACAGTAGAATTGAGAGTCAACCTGGGAGACAATGCAATCCCTGCAAACATTACATATGGTGCTGCTCTAGAGATCGAGTATAACCTTCCAGTAATTGATAGTGTGGTGAAGCGCAATATGTCAAACTCATGGCTTCTTGGCTTCCCGGGTGGAACTGGTCCAGGCTTCTCCTTTGTGAAGCACCTTCCGATGGAACAAAGAATTGATGTTGCTATCACCCGAAATGGAGGTTTACCGGCTATTGCAGGTTCAGGTGAGATCGGATCGATCATCATCATCATCGACGATAACCTTTCTGGAAAAGCGGCAGGGATTGAAGATCTGATCTTCAGCATTGGAGATGGGATGGCCATGGGTGGCTCAGGCCAGAGTTATGAGATCTGCAAACGCGGGGACACCGCCTCAGTAAACATTACAACAAGCATTAACTCGCCTCAGGTCAATGATAACCGAGTAAGACTCATTCCAAATCCGGCTACTGAATCTGTTAAAGTTAGCTGGGAAGATGAGGCTTGTGACCTAATTGAGATGGTAGACATTAATGGAAGGGTAATCTTCCGATCTAACATCGGTGCCGGAGGAACAAAAGAAAAAGAAATCGATGTCTCGGAGTTCGCTCCTGGATTCTATTTAATAAAGGTGTCGGGGCCATTGAGCTTTGAAACCAAGCGATTACTAATCAATAGATAAAACACTTATTCATTAACCTGATCAATTTTTAACCATTATGGACTTGAAAAAACTCTTGGGAATAGCTTCCCTACTAATTGGGCTACTCTACGTCAATTCGGCGAGTGCTCAGCAAACTTGTCAAGCTGGTGTAGGAGTACAAGTACTTCCTCCCGGCCTATTCACAAACTCGGTAGCTATACTTGATAGCTCATGGTCAGCTCCCGGCTGCCCTATTCTAACCATTACTTATGACATGGGTGATGGAACGATTCTTACTGGTCAACCACCACTTCACACTTACAATCAGCCAGGTACTTATACCGTGTGTCAGGTGATCACCACTGCATGTGGTTGTATCGATTCCTTTTGCACTTCTGTTACCGTAAGTGGTAGCGGGAACCCCGGTGGAGGGGGAGGTGGCCCAGGTTCTGGAAACTGCTCAACTAGCTTCACTCAAGTTCAGGTTCCTGGTTTTGGAACAGCAATTTCTATGACCGGACAAGGTGGTTTACCTCCATATCATTATATCATTGACTGGGGTGATGGCAGTGTTGGACCATCATTTAACACTCAGGCAATCCACACTTATGCAAATCCAGGCGGATACAATGTTTGTATCACAAGAATCAGTTCTGATAGTTGTGTTGCTACTTACTGTGATTCTGTATTCTCAAATGGAACCGGTGGTGGAGGTGGTCCTCTGGGTTGTTTAGCTGACTTCTTTGTTCAGCAAAACGGTTCCGGGACTGTTTCTTTTGTAAATCGTTCGTTTGGTTCTGGTCCTTTGACATATCAATGGACAATCCAGGATAGCAATACTCTTGCTACTTATAATACAATGAACCCAACGCACACATTCGCTAACCCAGGGTTTTATATCACTTGTCTTGTAATTAGCGATACTTCTGGTTGTACAGATTCAATTTGTCATCCTGTGTTTATCCAGGGCAACCCAGGTGGTGGAACTGGTGGAGGAGGTCCAAGACCTTGTTCAATGGCATTCTTCTCAATTGATAGTGGTACAAGTGTAGACTTCATTGCTCTGGCAAATACTCCAGCTGGTATCTCTACTATTTTCTGGGACTTTGGTGATAGCAGTGTAGGAGTTTCGCAAGGTCCATTCATCAACCATAATTATGCTGCGAATGGAACTTATGTAGTATGTGCTACAATGATCACTCAAGACAGTTGTGTCTCAACTTTCTGTGACTCTGTTGTAGTTGGGCCACCGGCAAATCCAACCTGTCAGGCTTCATTCTGGTACGCACCAAGCGGAAATATATTTGGTGGTCCTGGTGGATTCCTTAACTGGTCATACAGCAATGATGTAGTTGTTGGCTGGCATTGGGATTTCGGAAATGGAGATACTTCAAATCTGAGAAACCCAGGCTACTCTTACCAAGCTGCTGGTTCATACAATGTATGCCTTACAATGACCACTGCAGGTGGTTGTACTGATACCTATTGTGATACAGTGGTAGTTCATCCTCCAAGCATAAACTTATGGGCGAATCTATACCACTTTACAACTGTGACTCCAGGCTTCCCACTTTGGGTACACCTGAGTTATGGCAATTCGGGTTCATTGACTGCACCAGCAGGAGATGTTACTTATCGCTATCCTGCAGGAGTTGATTACAGCCATGCTGTCCCTGCTCCTACTACAATTGATACCGCGAACAGACTTCTGACATGGAGCTGGACAAATCTTACTCCTCACTCATTTGGAGGAGGCTTTATCCGTGTTACATTTAACACTGACACCTTCCTGGCACTGGGAACTGCAACCTTTGATACGGTTTGGATCAATCCATTTGCCGGTGACATCGATACCAGCGATAACATCTGTACTGTAATTGATACTGTTGTTGGTTCATGGGATCCAAACGATAAAGGTGTTGTTGCAAATGGAACGAATGCCAATGGCAATATCAATCCAAACACTACGCATCTTACTTATTTGGTAAGGTTCCAGAATACAGGAACTGCTCCTGCAGTAAATGTGGTTATCAGAGATACGCTTGACGGGCATCTGGATATTGGATCATTTACAATGCTGGATGCGAGCCATCAGTACACAATGGATATTGAGCAGGGTAACATCGCAGTTTGGAGATTCAATAATATCTATCTCCCAGATAGTAACAGCAATGAACCGGAGAGTCATGGATATGTGAACTACCAGGTGAAGCTGAATAATGGTCTTCCACTTGGAACTCAGATCCATAACACTGCGGCGATCTACTTTGACTTCAATGCTCCGGTAATTACAAATACAGTGACTTCTACTCTTTTCCAGAAGACAGTTGGAATCGAAACCATCTTTAATGATCTCGATCTAATGATGGTGCCAAATCCAAGTGCTGGAATTGTAAACCTTCAGGCTGATGAGTCAATCACTTCAGTAAGAGTATATGATCTTGCTGGACAGGAGCTCAACAGATTGAATGATGTAAACGAGCAGAATATTCAGCTCAACCTTGGTGAACTTGCTAATGGTACATACCTGATACAAGTACAAAGTGAGAACAGCTTCACCACTGAAAAGCTAGTTATTCAGCGATAGTCGTTTTGAGCGCGACGCCTATCGTGCAAAGCATTAGCTGTTTTTCACCATAGCGAGCGAAAGCCACCAGTCTCCACGAAGGCTGGTGGTTTTTTTATTGTCGGCGGGGAAGCCTTGGGAATTTATAGCCCTGGGCAGAAAAATGCTCAAGAAGTCTGGGTAAGATGATCTTGAGATGTGGGAATGCTTTCTGGGAATCGTGAAGGGTTATGATGCTCCCATTTCTGGCTTTCTTCTCAATCCTATTCCAAACCGTTTCGGTGTCGATAGACTGATCCCAATCTCCGGGAAGCAAATCCCAGAAGGCCATTCGATAAGTTCGGTTTAGAACTCTATACTGTTTTGGCCTAATCCGCCCGTAGGGCGCCCTGAATAATTTTGTGCCCGTAAACATAGAACCGTGCTGGGCATTCTCCAGATAGACATCAGAAGAGGTTTTGTAGCCGTCTAAATGCTCATAACCGTGATTCCCTATTCTATGGCCTTCCCTCACTCTTGATACCAACTGAGGGTACTTCTCCGCATTCTTTCCCAACATGAAAAATGTAGCACTGGACCCGTGTTTTTGGAGTTGATCTAAAACCCAGGGAGTTACCTCGGGATCAGGTCCGTCATCGAAGGTCAGGAAGAGACGCTTTTTCTTTGTATTTACTCGCCAGAGTGCTCCAGGGTAAAGGATTCGGAAAAAGAAGGAAGGGCGAATGGGGTACACCTTACTAAGTTAATGGGATAATAGGATAATGGGATGATCCACCTTCGCTTAAGCTATGGTGGACGCAGTAGGTAATTGATTTGCTGATAACAATAAGATCACTGCAAATACAAACTCAAGGCCCGCACCTACTGATTAGAAAATGTTTTTCTAAGTGAGAAGCAGGATCTTGGTGCCCGGGGAGGTGGCACAAACGTTTTTAAACCCACCCCTTAATGATGTGCTGATGTGAAGTTCACTTCAATAGTCCCATTAGGCACAATTCCCTTCGTCAGTTTGTCAATTCGTCAATTCGACAATTCTCGCTTGCAAGGCAAGCGACCTTTCTCTCAATTTTAACTAATTCGTTCAGTCGCGGTTAATCTCAAAACAAAGTACATTTGCCATCCAAATCTGAAATTCGAAAGCATGTCTAAATACGACGTTACAGTTATTGGTTCTGGCCCGGGAGGCTATGTTGCAGCCATCAGATGCGCTCAACTTGGAATGAAAACAGCCATCATTGAAAAGTATGACTCACTTGGAGGTACTTGTTTGAATGTAGGATGTATTCCTTCTAAAGCACTTCTCGATTCTACTGAGCACTACTATAAAATGACTCATGAGTTTGCTGAGCACGGTATTGTTCCTGCTGATGGTAAGGCACAATATATCGTTGACTTCAAGCAAATGGTCAAACGTAAAGGTGAAGTTGTAAAAGCCAATACCGATGGAATCGATTTTCTAATGAAGAAGAATAAGATCGATGTCTTTCATGGGCTGGGATCTTTCGTAGATAAAAACACCATTTCAGTTAAGCCTACAAAAGGTAAGGCTCAAACCGTGGAAACGGAGCGAGTGATCATTGCTACCGGATCAAAGCCTACACAGCTGCCATTCCTCAAGGTTGATAAGAAGAGAATCATCACGAGTACTGAGGCATTAGAGCTTCCAAGTATTCCTAAGAAGATGGTGATCATCGGAGGTGGAATCATCGGGGTTGAGCTTGGCTCGGTTTACAACAGACTTGGAACTCAGGTTGAGGTAATTGAATACATGGACAAGATCGTTCCATCTATGGATCAGGATCTTAGTCGTGAAATGAAAAGAGTTCTGACTAAGGAGGGAATCAAATTCCACCTAAGCCATAAAGTTACCGGTGCGAAAGCCACAACAAGATCTGTGACTGTTACGGCTGAAAATAAAAAAGGCGAAGAGGTAGAATTCAAAGCGGATTACTGTCTGGTTGCAGTTGGTCGTAGTCCATATACCAATGGACTCGGATTGGAAAAGATTGGCTTAAGCACTGACGATCGTGGAAGAATTCCGGTTAACGAACATCTTGAAACATCTGTTCCCGGTATTTATGCAATTGGTGACGTGATCGAAGGTCCAATGCTTGCTCATAAAGCTGAGGAGGAAGGAGTACTGGTTGCCGAATATATGGCGGGACAAAAGCCTCACATCAATTATAAGTTGATCCCAGGTGTGGCTTACACATGGCCTGAAGCAGCAGGTGTTGGATACACCGAGCAAGAGCTAAAAGAAGCCGGCACCGAATACAAAGTGGGTAAGTTCCCATTCAAAGCCAGCGGAAGAGCTCGTGCCAGCATGGATACAGACGGGTTCATCAAGATCATTGCCGATAAAGAGACTGATGAGATCCTTGGTTGTCATATGATCGGTCCGCGTATTGCTGACCTGATCATTGAAGGTGTTGTGGCCATGGAATTCCGCGCATCAGCAGAGGACATTGCAAGAATGAGCCATCCGCACCCTACTTACAGTGAAGCCTTCAAGGAAGCTTGTATGGCAGCTACTGAGGATCGCGCGATACATATATAATTTGCAAAACTGCAGATTTGCAGAATTGAAGAGCGTCTCAGCACATTTGCACGTCTGCACGTCTGCATTTCTGCAAATCTGCATTTCTTCCTGATTAAGCCATTCAAGTCTTAACAAATTCCAAACCTCAATTTACCAGGGTAAATCCTCGGTTTTCACTAGCATTGTGCTATGCGCAAATTGCTCATCACCGGAAGCGGTGGGTTTTTAGGTTGGAATCTTTGTTCAGAAGCTGCAGCTGAATATGACCTTCACGGTATCTATAGAAGTGTTCCTTCAGGAGTCGAGGGAGTTCAGGAAACTCAATTGGATCTAATCGACCTTAAAGAATTAGAGCAATTTATTATCGGCCTACGGCCGGATGCCATCATTCATACCGCTGCATTCTCCAATAACAATGCATTGCAGTCACAGCCGGAAGCGGGCAAGGCCATAAATATTGATGTAAGTAAACGATTAGCTCAGCTCAGCAGAGAGCTCAACTTTCAGCTTGTATTCACATCTACAGATCTGGTATTTGACGGTAAGAAAGGAATGTACACTGAAGAAGATGATGTAAACCCGATCAGTTTTTACGGAGAGCAAAAAGTACAGGCAGAAGAGGCTATCCTCTCTGAAAACCCCAAAGCTTGTGTTTGCCGAATGCCATTGATGCTGGGAGCTACGGGAACAAAGAATGCCTCTTTCCTTCAAAACTTTCTTGAGCGAACAGCAAAAGGAGAAGCATATCCACTCTTTACCGATGAATATAGAACACCAATTGGAGCCAGATCTGCGGCACGGGCTTTGATATTAGCTGCTGGAGATAAGTGGAGTGGAGTCTATCATCTTGGCGGTACGGAGAGGATGAATAGAAATGAAATGGGCGAGCTGTTTATCAGGGCTTTAGATCTTGAGAATGTAAAGTTAAAACCCTGTACCCATGATGATGTTAAGTTAGCAGCGCCCAGACAAAAGAATGCTACTTTAAATTCAGATAAAGCAAAAAAATTAGGTTTCAACCCACTTTCACTTGAGCCTGAAATTAAAAAATGGAAAAATCAAATCTTATGAGATCCTACTCGATTATTTTAATTCTGATCCTTACCACTTCATCATTATTTGCTGGAGACGTTTCAAAAAAGTGCTTGAATGAGGCTCCGCTTAGAGTCGCATTCTACAATGTTGAAAATCTATTTGACACGCTCGATACTGAAGGAAAGAACGATGAAGAGTACCTGCCCACATCAGAAAAGGAATGGGGAACTGAACGCTACGGCATCAAGATGGATAATCTTAGCAAAGTCGTAAACACCATGATGGAAGGCAGTACGCCGGTTTTCCTTGGTGTATGCGAAGTGGAAAATGAAGCAGTAGTGGTCGATCTGGCAAGTCGATTAAATGGACTAAACAAGGTAGCTCACGTAGAATCGCCTGATAAGAGAGGAATTGACAATGCCCTGATCTACAACTCCAATTTTTTCAAAGTTTCATCAGTAGAGGGATTAACAGTTCCATTTGAAGGAGAGGATTACTTTACCAGAGACATCCTTCACGTTCAGGGTAAGCTATGTGGAATGAAAAATCCTGTTCATATTTTTGTAAATCATTGGCCTAGCAGAAGAGGCGGACAGGAAGAAAGTAATTTTCGCAGGGTTAAGGCAGCATCTGTTCTAGATGCGAAACTTGATGAGATCCAGTCTTCAGATGAGGATCCAATCTTCATAATAATGGGTGATTTCAATGATGAGCCGGAAAATGAATCGCTCGCTGATATCCTTGGAGCAATGCCAGTTTCAAAACCAGATAACTATTATCCATCAGCCAGGATAAACTTGAGTGCGAATAGAGATTCTGAAACCGAGGGTTCCCACAATTACAAAGGTGATTGGGGTCAGCTCGACCAGATCATTGTAAGTGGCAATTTACTAATCGACAAAGCTCCTCTAACTGTCAAAGACCACGATGCCCACAACTTCAAACAGGAATGGATGCTTTACTTCCCAAAGAATTCAGATGAGGGCGTTCCTAGCAGAAGCTATGGTGGGCCGAACTGGTATGGAGGATACTCGGATCACTTGCCAGTTTACTTTGATCTGGTGGCACCTTAGGCAAATGGGCAAATGGGCAAAATTAATCTCCGTGATTTTTGTATTTTTTCTTTG
>CAXDOZ010000052.1:0-15745 GCA_963991145.1 uncultured Chitinophagales bacterium
AGCAATGTTTGGAGGAAGAGATCCGATTGCCGGAGGGATATGCTTATTCATCAACCAATTCGTGGCCTGATTTACCCGAGAGGAGACAGCGGCGTCCAAGAGCGATACTTCGACTATAGAACCCTTACCGGAATCCGCACGACGAAGGAGGGCTACCAGAAGACCTTCTTTAAGGTGATGAGCAGCCAGGACATCAATCAATGCCACTGGCATTTTGACCGGCGGTCTTGAAGGCTCTCCGTTCATCAGCATAAAACCGGACTCGGCCTGAAGCACTACATCATAAGCTGGCCGGCTACTATTGGCCCCGAAGCCATAGATCTTTCCATGAATAAGCTTTGGATTCAATTCTATCAAATCATCATCGCCGAGTCCAAGGGAATCCAATTTTCCAGCTCTGAAATTTGAGATCAGAATATCGGCTGAGGAAATTTCTTCTTTAATGTCTTCAATATCTGAAGCTGATTTAAGATTCAGCGGTCGGACCTCCTTATTGAAATTTGCAGAGGCATAGTATGCCGAAATGGAGTGTTCCGAAGCTTCAGATGCCAATTTCCAGCTCCTTGTTACGTCGCCTCCGGCGGATGATGGCTCATACTTGAGGACTTTTGCTCCTAATTCTGAAAAAAAAGTTCCAGTTAATGGCCCTGCCAAAACAGTAGATAACTCTATGACTTTCAGCGATTTGAAAAATTTGCTCTGCTCCATTGAAAATTGAACCTATGATTTTTTTCAGGATTACTAAACAAAGGTGGGGGGTCCATGTTATGATGATGTGCTTAATGGGGGTTAGGCACTTCTCTTATACAGCGAGTTAATCGCTTATCTTCTAGTTTTGGGGGCTCGGGGAGGTACAATATACCTCCCCGATTTTTTTTATATATCTTGGCTATATCAACAGTTATAACCCCTTTAAATAGCTTTGAAACTCCTATAAAAAGAGGCTAAAAGCAATCCAAATTCCATGGCAAGCATAAAAGATCTGAAGAGAGAGATCAATGATCTTGTAGTTCACATTATTGAACTTGCATTTAGATATCAGGTATCACATCCAAACTCAAAAGGATACAAAGACGCTGATAAGATCATTGAAGATGCGGTAGCACTTAGAGATGATGTAATGGGTCGAATTTATAAAGCCTCTGACCTTGAGCAAGGGGAGTTGAAACCATACTTTGGTAAGGTGCGAGAGGATTTCCAAAAAACAAGTCTTGACTTAATTAACCGATTAGATAAACTACCCGAATAATCAAAAGATGAAAAAGCTAAGCCTATTCCTAATCCCACTTAGTCTGCTATTCTTTGCCTGTAATAGTTCAGACTCTGAATCACAAGAATCTGAAGAATCAACTGAAGAAGAAGTTGAATTCGCCGATGGTGAAACCATGGAAAAAGATGCCATTCTTGAAGCATGTATTGAAGAGGCTTCAGGCCTTTATGGAGATGTTCTTGATGGCGCTTCATATTGCGATTGCGCACTTGCTACTCTGTCTGAAGAATTTGGAGCAGAAGAGCTCGCTTCACTTGGAATGGAAATGCAAGGTGGAAATTCAGTTGGTGCATTTGAAGAAATGCTATCTCAACTTGGACCAGAATCAACGACAGCTATTGTAGGTTGTCTTTCAAACAGTCTTTCAGATCCAGAGGCAAAGCTTTCTGATCTAAGCCCAGAGTTATATCAGTACACCATCGACGGTTGTGTTGCTGAGATTAATAACCAGGGAGGATTAGGTGAGATCGATGCAGACGAGTACTGCACTTGCTTCTTCGATAAGATCAAAGATGAAATGACCTATGCTGAGCTTCTTTCAGCTAGCGAAAATCCGGATGTGATCCCAATGGACGTTGTGTTCGAGTGTATGGGAATGGATATGGAGTAATTACATTCCAGGCAATCCCGGAGGAAGCATTCCTTTTGTAACCTCCATCATTTTTGCCTTGGATACCGACTCAGCATCTTTAACAGATTGATTGAGGGCTTCTAATAAGAGGTCCTCAATTTTTTTGCGGTCACCTGTAGCAAACAAGTCTTCAGATATTTCAATGCTTTGAATGTCTTTATTTGCAGTGATCACCACTTTCACTCCAGACTTTTCAGTGGTCAATTGCAGGCGATCGAGCTCCGCCTGAACTTCTTGCATTTGCTGCTTGATCTCGTTGATCTTGCCAAACATGTCGAACATAGAATCTTGTTTTGTGCAAAGGTATGATTTACCTTAAGGCTATTGCATTTTAAGATTCTACATATTGAGGAATTCCCGGGAAAAGGCAGAGGGATGGTCGCTGGTGAGCAAATTAAAAAAGGTGATCTCATCGAGCGCTGCCCAGTGCTTGTTCTCGAAAAGAAGTTTACTGAGCAGATCGATAAAACTCCGCTTTACGATTACTACTTCATTTGGGGTAAGAATGACGAATCAATTGCGATTGCTTTGGGATACGGTTCGATCTACAATCATTCCTTTGAACCCAATGCTGAGTATGTCCCCAATTATGAAGATGCCCAACTGGAATTCTATGCCCTAAGAGACATCTCAGAAGGGGAAGAAATTTTGGTGAATTACAATGGAACACCAAAGAGCGAAAAGCCCATTTGGTTTGAGGCAGAATAGCTATTTATTATTCATCATGAAGCCTACTCCCTGTGCTGAGATTGACTGGTAGCATTTCTTGTTATCGTAGGTAAACTCAAATGCTCCCTGATCTTCATCCCACATGTAAATGTTACCTGAAACGATCATTTCACCATCGACAAGAAACATGATGAAGCCCATTGGTTCTCCCTGCAGTGTTGTTGGAGCTTCGCGCTGAACGAAATCAAGAAATAACTTTGCGTTTTGGCCATTGAAGCTGATGCTTTTTGTGCTTGGAGGGAAAAAGCTGACATCAACCGCATTGGTCTCCTCCTGTAAGCTGGTGAAAACATCAATCGGAAGTGCTTCGTAATTGGTTACTATTTCGCCATCGGCTTGTGCAAACAAGCCAAAACCAAGGGATAGGAAAACTGAAGTAAGAATGAATCTCATATTTATTGAAGTTAAGATTTCATTGCTTCAGGACAAAGACCATACCTAAGATCCGGCTAAGTATTTCCTGCGGTACAGGCTGGCTGCTAGGCCTGCGAGCAAGGTTGGGAGAACCCAGGGAAGGATCTGCCACCATCCAACAAAGATCTCACTGATGTAAGCTCTGGCTCCAAAGGCGAAGAATGCAGTGTAAGCAGCCCCTCCTGAAAAGAGCATTCCCGACACATGAGTTGGCATTTTTGCCGCCGTTACGGTTTGCTTCTTTATGAATCCTTTCAATGGCCCCCAGGCAGAAAACACTCCAATTCCCCCGAAGAAATAGAATAATATTCCATTTCCTGTGGGCAGCTGAGTAGCGAAGTAGACCATTACAAGCCCGTACAGTCCAATCGTCAATCCGATTATCAGGTACACTTTCTGGTGCCATTCCTTAGGGCGAAGAATTGCCCAGCCTGCAAATAATGGGTTAGCTGTAATGAGACTAAGGAAGCCAAGAAACAAGCCTGTGTAATACTCTCCTACGGCCAATAACCTTATCGAGAGAATTGCAGCAGTAAGAACTACAACTGCCATTGCCTTTACATATAGCTTGCCACTTTCCCGATGCAGTTTTCCTCCTTTCTTGCTAAATGCAGGAATCCAAAAGAGGATAATACTTGCCATCCCGAAGGCGATATGAATCCATCTAAATGTGCTGTGAAAGATCTCCATTGCTTTGATTTTTCGGCAAGGTACTGTCGCTGAAAGCTATCAGAAAAAATGTGGGACGCTTGTCAAGAATTAGGGATTAATGACAAGTTTGGGGACTTTGACAAAGCTATTTGACAAGCAATTCCTTCATGCCTGGGATATACTTCCGGGAAACGGGAACCTCTTTGCTTGCCGTATCAAGGCTCAATCTCCAACCTTGTGCATTACCGCTAACCTTTTGGACAAGGCTCGTATTAACGATATAACTGCGGTGGCAACGAGCCATGCTTGTGCCTGCTAATTGCTGTTCCAGTTCGCGCATTGAATTTCTCAGGGTCTCCTGTGCCTCTTTGCCATCTCTACTTAGATGGATTGCCACGTAGTTATCCAAATTCTCGATATAGAGAAGCTCGGAGGAATCCACTTCGATTTGATCTTTGCCATTCTCGGATTCCAGGACAATCTTGCTGTTGCTTAAAGGTTTCTCTTCTTCGTGAAGATGGCTTTGAATTTCCTTTGCACTTTCATCATTCTGCTTTAGAAATCGAATTCGGTTCAGCAGGCCCAAAGTTAGAATTGGGAAGAGACCGATTGCCATGGTGGTACCCAAAGCGGAGAAGTATAGGTCTGGTGAGAATTGAAATAAAATGCCTCTGTAGATGAAATTCCCATTAGCGATCACAAAGACTATGAAGAGGTTCCACAAGACCCAATGAAGAACAGTGAATTTCTCTTCCTGAATCGTTTTCTGCACGATTGGCGCAATGAGGAAATCGACCAGAATTAAGCAGATGGTGGTTACAAGGCCAAATCCAATTAGGATCAGGTTTTTGTGTTCGAACTCGAACTGACTCAATCCAAAAGGTTGAAAAAAGATCAAAAAGAAAGCTACAAATGCCCCAATAAGAACAGCAGTAAGGAAGTCTGCTCTACCGTAATCAGGTTGAGGATAAGGCGAAAGCAGGTTCTTTTTAATTCTGTCAAACATTACCTGGCAAATTCACTGAGTTCCAACCATCTCATCTCTTTCTCATCCAGCTCTTCCTTAAGCTTTCCAAATTTGGTTGAAAGCTCTACCAGCTGATCAGCGTCCAGGTTTGGATCGGTAAGAGAGCTCTCAAGTTTTTTCAGCTCTGACTCCATGTTCTTGATATCCCGATCCAGGTCCTTGAACTCCATTTGCTCTTTATAAGTGAGCTTTCTGGGAGTATCAGCAGCTACTTCTTCTTTGTTCTGCCTATCGGCAGGATTTGGTTCTGCCTTCGGTTTTTCTCGCTGCAGTTTTTTCTGTGCCTCACGATAATGAGTATAACTACCCGGAAAATCTGCCACCTTGCCCTCACCTTCAAATACAAAGAGATGATCGATTAGCTTATCCATGAAGTATCTGTCGTGAGAAACCACCAATAGGCATCCAGGGAAATTACTCAGGAAGTCTTCGAGAACATTGATGGTTAGGATATCCAGATCATTAGTAGGCTCATCCAGGATTAGGAAGTTTGGATTTGCCATTAGAACCCTGCAAAGTTGAAGTCTTCTCTTTTCACCTCCGCTCAGCTTTCTAATGTAATTCTGTTGTTCTTTGCGATCGAAAAGAAATCGCTCGAGCAATGCTTCGGCAGTTAACTTTTTTCCTCCAGGCATTGGAATCACATCTGCCACTTCCCGAACTGCTTCAATGACTTTTTGCTCACTCTTGAATTTGAGACCTTCCTGCGAGAAGTGCCCGAATTTTACTGTCTCACCAATAACGATCTTACCCGTATCTGACTCTAACTCGCCGGTGAGCATTTTCACGAAAGTGGTCTTCCCGGTTCCGTTCTTCCCGGTGACTCCAACCCGGTCCTGCCTTTTGAATTTGTAATTGAATCCTTCAATCAGGACTTTATCTCCGTAGGCTTTCCCCACATTGTGAAACTCGGCGATCTTGCTACCGAGGCGCTCCATATTGACCTCGATCTTTACCTGCTCATCGCTCATATTTTTCTTTGCAGCCTTTTCAATTCCCTTAAAGGCATCTACTCTTGCTTTCGCTTTTGTTCCTCGAGCACTTGGCGTTCTTCGAATCCATTCGAGTTCTTTGCGCATCAGGTTCTTAGCCTTCTCTGTAGTGGCTTTCTGAATCTCATACCTCTCAGCTCTCTTTTCTAGGAAATAAGAATAATTGCCTTTGTATCGATGGAGTTCTCCATGATCGATCTCGAGGATTGTATTGCAGACCCGATCGAGGAAGTAACGGTCGTGCGTGACCATCAGGAGAGTGATTTGAGAGCGCTTGAGGTATTGCTCTAGCCACTCGATCATATCGAGATCAAGATGGTTGGTTGGCTCATCGAGGATCAGGAATTGAGGCTCCATGATCAACTGTTTTGCAAGTGCAACCCGCTTCTTTTGCCCACCGGACATAGAGCCTACTTTCTGCTCCAGATCATGGATCTTCAGCTGTGAAAGTATCTGCTTGATCCGTGTCTCATAATCCCATGCATTACTGCTATCCATCAGCCGGAAGGCTTCTTCCATTGCCTTCGTATCTTCTGGATGCTGAAGACATTTCTCATATACCTTAATGGCTTGCAGACTGGGATTGTCGGAGTGAAATACCTCGTCAAGGACCGCAGAATTATCATCAAGGTCCGGCTCTTGCTCCAGGAATCCAACCGTGATCTTTTGGTTGAGATTTGCTACTCCTTCAGTTGGAGGTTCCTCGCCGCTGATTATTCGCAGAAGAGATGTTTTGCCTGTTCCATTTTTGGCAACGAAAGCAACTTTATCTCCTTCATTAATAAAGAATGATAGGTCTTCAAACAGCCTCTTCTCTCCGTAATACTTGGTAAGTCCCTCGACCTGCAGATAATTCACGCTATAAAGGTAGAGATTGAGCTATGCTGCGCAAGGTTTAAAAGAGCCCGAGCTGACCTTCTTCGCTTTCTTTCTCGATTGTTTTGACCTGGATCTCGTGGTTTGCATTCCAAAGGGAAGCGCTTTGCTCCAGAATATTACTGACTCCCTGATTATCGTGCTGATGAAGGAAGAGGTAGGCTTCATTCATTCCCCTGGACTCCCAATCTGAGAGTTTTGATATCCAATTTGCGATTCGGGTTTGATCGCTTTGGTGAGGGTGATTTCCAACGTATCGAATGATCAGAAAGGCGGCAGTGTTTCGCATATGAAGCACGTCTCTCCGACCAGCAGTATCCGTTATTACTGCGCCTATGCCATTCTCTTCCATGAAGGTCCAGACTTCTTCGGCTTGAGTGTTATCGGTGAACCAGTCTGGATGTCTGAATTCAATGGTCAGCTTAAACTCCTTTGGCCAGGCTTGCAGGAACTTTAACAGCTCCTCTGCTTTTTCAGGGCTATATTTTTCTGGTAACTGAAGAAAAGAAGGTCCGCCAAATTCTCCCAGATCCTCGAGAAAGGAAATGTATTGCTCTACGATCGCCTTCTCCATGCTTACTGCTCCTCGATGGGAAATCTGTTGGTGCAGTTTGGGACAAAACTTAAAGCCCTTGTGAGCCATTCCTTTCCATCGCTCGACCCAATCCATTGGTGGAATGCGGTAATGACTTGAGTTTAGTTCGACTGAATCAAATATCTGGGCATAGTGATGCAGGAATTCTTTGTCTTTAGCAGTTGAAGGATAGAGCTGGCCTTTCCACTCTTTGTTTGACCAGCCGGTAGCACCAAGCTTAAGGTCAAGGGGGCCTCCGGCCGATTTCCAATTAAATGGCCGTTCAGTGGGAAATTCCCAATTAATGGAATCCAGGTCTTCAAAGGGAACTCTTCCAAACTGCATTTACTCTACCTCCTCCAGAACAGTGTGTGGTTGATTTGTATAGGATGATTTCACGAAGTTACACCACTGACAATCGGGTTCGCCGCAACCGGTATCAAACTCTTTGTTCCTGATCTTTTGAAAGACCAATTTGGTTTGACGTCTGACTTCCGCTTCGTCTTCTGGAGTGATCTCAAATGTATGCTTGTCAAACTTTCCTGTATTCTGATTTGGTTCTACAAAGTCGAATTCGCTAGCCACCACATTCCAGTCAAGTTTAGGGTCTGATTGTACTAAGAGCTTATAAAAAACAGCCTGCCTCCAATAATCCCCACCGAATTCAGAAACATAGTGGGCCGTGTCCTTATTGGTTTTTTCGCCAGGGCGATTGAATTTCTTTCCACTAGCAGATCGCCAATACTGACCTGTTTTATAATCCACTAATGTGGCATTCTTTCCATCAAAGCTCACTTTATCTATTGCTCCTGTCACCGGAACATCTTCGATGGTGGTGTCTTTGAAGCGCTTCTCAATGCTTACCACAGGAGACCAGGTGGAAACGTATTCGTCGTAGTATCTGGGCAAGAATTCCTCGATGTAAAGCTTCTTCGTTTTGAATTCATCCTTAGTAAAGGATTCTTTTCTCATTAATAGCTGTCTGTGAGCTTCATCCATTAGGAACTTGAGTTCAGGGATCTTTCCTGTTTCCTTTGCCTCATTGAAGAAGATCTCGAGGCTTCTGTGAATAGCACTTCCGAATTCCATGGCAGGATTTTTTGCCTGAGGTATTCTCAATATGTAAGAGAAAAAGAAGCCGATCGGACACTTGAGATACTGGTTGATATGGGTAACACTCAGGGTATAGGTCTCCAGGATCTTGTCGATTCGTGGATCTTCGAAAATTGGAATAACTGGTGAACCCTGATCTGTTAGAATTGCCTCATGGAGCTTTATCATGTACTCTTCTGATGCAGGCAAAGATGGAATAGCATCTTCTCCCATTGCCTGATTGCATTCAGTTACAAATCTGCTTGCATTTTGGCCCTTTCCATTGTGATCTTCCTCGGAATAGCTCATATACAATCCCAGCTTTGCTCTTGTCATGGCAACATAGAATAGCCTTCTTTTCTCTTCGAGTTTTGCTTCAGCGGGATCAACTGTAAGCAATAGATTGTCGGGAAGGGTGTATTTGTTCGTCACTCCTTTATTGTCTTCCCAGCTCTTTTGATCACAACCGATCATGAAAACATGCAGGAATTCAAGACCCTTTGATCCATGAGCTGTCATCATATTGACTCCATTATCAGCCCTTAGACTTTTTGAAACTCCAAGGCGAATTCCCTGCGAAGTCATCAACTCAATGCTATCGAGCAGATCTACAAGGTCGCTACCACTTTTGCGTTGCTGTTCTTGTTTTACAAAGTTGAAAAAGGTGTTGAGCTCCTGCAGTAATTCATTTCTTTGGGGGTGATTCAGGATAAATCGCATCATCCCGGATTCATAGATGATCCTTTCAATCAGCACTGAGAGCGTCATTTCTGAGCGCAGCTGCATCCATCGCATTATCTTTCTTGCCACCTGGGGTGCTTTGGCTTTTGACTCGGTTTCATTTGAGACAGAAAAGAGGTCTCCCTGGTCAAAGGCTGGGGCTTGAGCAGCTATGAAACTGAGAAATGGCTTTCTGCTCTTAAATGGGGCATTTCTGTTCTTTAAAACCTGATCCTGAAGTTCTACCGGATCAATTTCAAAGTACCTGGCGCTAAGGATCGGATAAACCAGACCGTCGCCTGCTCCTGGTTCCTCTCCCTCCAGAATCATCAATTGCAGAATGCTGATCAGAGAGTTGACAATTGGAGACTCAAATACATCTGCCTCTCTCTTTAGATTGATTGGGATTTTTAGGTACTGTAAGAATGCTGCAAGATCATTTGAGTAATCGTGTTTCGTGTAGATCACTGCCATTTCTTTAAATGGAACACCGCTCTTATTCAATTCAACGATCTTCTCTGCCACGGCAGCAGCTTCATGGTAGGTATTTGGATAAGAGATGATTGAAGGCCTTTGGTCGGCTGAAGCGACTTCTGAATTCTTTGCTTCGAGCTTCTTTTTATCGCCTTTCACTAATCGGCCTTCATTTCTATCTATAAGAGATCTTGCTGTATCGAGAATGACTTGAGAAGACCGGTAATTATCTAGAAGTACCACCTGATGTAGTGAGTCCTTATACTGGTCAGCAAATTCGACGATGTTCTCCATATTGGCCCCCTGAAAACGGTATATAGACTGGTCATCATCACCAACTACAAAAACATTGGGATTATCGAAATAGCTGCTAAGTAGTTGTACGATCTCGTTTTGAGAACCATTGGTATCCTGATACTCATCAACAAGTATGTAGAGGTACTTTTCCTGGTAATTGAGCAGGAAATCGGGTTTTTCCTTGAATTTGTTCAGCACCCAAAGAATCATGTCATTATAGTCAAAGAGCCCGGCCTGCTTCATCTTCTCGGTATAGATGGGAAGAATTTGAGCTGCATCTTTGAGATTCTCCATCTTCTTGACCTCTTTATCGTAAAGCGCTTGCTTTAAGTCTCCTTTCTTATTCTCTCCTGATTTTACTTTATAGATATATTCCTCTCTCTCTGGCAGCGAGGCAATGTACTCATCAGCCTTCTGGACGATCAGTTCAGCACTCCAATCCTCTTTTTTCATGGTATCGAAGAGTGGCAGGAGACGCTGGATATCGAATAAGATATTCCCTCGAAGCCTTCTAACCCTGTTTTCTGGAGGAAGGTCGTAGATTATTTCACGAAGGATCTCGTACTTCTCCAGATCTGACGCGGGTTCCAGCTCAAATTGCCCGAATTCCTGGGGGTTTTCTCTAATTATTCCTGAACAAAAGCCATGAAAGGTAGAAATGGTGATTTTATAGGCTTCTGGCCCAATAAAGCTTATCAGGCGGTTTCTCATGGCGATCGCACCTGCATCGGTATATGTAAGACAGAGAATTTGTGAGGGGTCGGTATCTGTTTCCTGAAGGATCTTTCCTATTCGAGCAGCCAGGATCTGGGTCTTTCCGGTACCCGGCCCTGCGATCACCATTACAGGTCCTTCAATTTGATTTACAGCATCTAACTGCCTGTTATTCAGTTTTTTAAGGTTCTTCTCTAGTTCCTGGCTCATGTCGAATATTAAGAAAAAGCCAAATTACTGAAACTAAGCTCACCCTATTTGAGCTTTGTAAAAATGTAAGTAAATGATATAGAAGAGAATAGCCAGAAAAGGCAAACCTATATGTACGTAATAAGCATTCTGAATGTTACACGGATGAATAAGTTTTTTTGCGAATGTGGAAAAATCGGGTATTTTCGTAGTGCTCATTGCTTAATACCCTAATTAACTAAAACCTAAAATTGCTCAGTATTATGAAAACTCTAGACTGGATCAACGACGCAGATCTTCTATCTCGTGACTATCTAAGTAAGATTAAAGGTGGAAACGCCACTGTAATCGATACTATCGATTGGGATGACTCTAGTATTATTGATACTATTGATACCGATGATACCTTGGAGAAGCACACAGGAGATTCTGACTCTTACTCAATTACTGCTAGTAACTAAGTAGTAGATAAGAGATAAAAATATTCAAGGAGGCTAGTTTACTAGTCTCCTTTTTTGTTTTATGGTAAATACCGTTCCTTCACCTGGGTTGGAAGAAACAGAAATAGTAGCCTGCATATTGGTTACGATCTTCTGACATAGTGCAAGACCAATACCAGATCCTTCTACATCAGAATCATTGTTCAATCGCTTGAATATCTTGAATATGTTTTGAAGGTGAGATTCTTTCATTCCTATACCATTGTCGATTACTTCGATGACATTTTCTTCTTCAGTAGACTTATTGGATATGGTAATCTTAGGTGGTATATCCTCCTTCTTGAACTTAAGTGAATTGCTAAGTAAATTTTGGAAGAGTTGAATAACATGACTCTTTATTCCAATGAATTTGGGTAGATCTTCCACATCTACTTTTGCATTGAGCTCTTGAATTTTAAGTTGAAGATTTGAAGTTGCCAGCTTAACGACTTCATTGGTGTCCACCTCCACAAAATCTTCTTCCTGGGTTCCAAGTACAGCATACTTATATAAATCGTCAATCATCTCAGCAAGGCGAAATGAAGAGCTGGAAACGAAGTTTAAAAGATTTGCATCCTTCTCTGTGATATTTTCTTTTAGATTCCTATCCAACAATTGAGAGAAACTAACAATCATTCTAACGGGTTCCTTTAAATCGTGCGAAATGGCATAGGAAAATTCCTTCAATTCATTATTTTTCTTTTTAATTTCTTCACTTTGCTTAATGAGCTTTGCATTTAGTTCATTCTCTTTACGTAGAGCTTCAATTTCCCTTTCCTTCTCCTTGGTTTCAAGGTTTACTTGAAGTCTTGTTATTTCCTTTTCCTTTGTTTCGTCAAACTCAATTTCTTTAAAGCGTGTCCAATTACTTAGAAATTCATAAGCTTTTTCATAATTACTTATCTCTGAGTAGAATTGGTGAATTTTCTCAACTGTATGAAGCTTTCTACCAATATCGTTATCCGGAATTGAGTTTAAAGCATCTAAATAATACTGCTCAGCTATACCTTTGTCATCAATTTTAAAATAGATATCAGCAAGTTCAATTAAAATTGAATGTTTAGAGTTTTTAAGTGCTGTTTTTTCAGAACACAATTCCAAGGCAAGCTGAAGATATGTCAATGCTGAAGAATAATCGCAAGACTTTGCATATACCCTGCCAAGTCCAGTTTGAGCAACAAATATCGCCTGTGTAAAGCCGATTGTATTAGCCCCTTCTAATGCCTCTAAAAAGAATTTTTCAGCTTCTCGAAGTTCATTTAACTTAAATAAGGCATTCCCGATGTTTGCTTTTGTAATATAAATAGAGGTTTTTTTATCCCCTCCTAACTTTTCAAATATCGACAAGCTTTTCTTATAATATTGCAAGGCTTTTTCATACTCTTTTTGCTTAGAATAAATAGTGCCTATATTACTATAAGATGAGCCTACCGCACTAAAGTTATCTCCTTCTAATGCTTGAAAATAAAATTCCAGTGCTTTAGAATTTTGACCTTTATTTCGATAGACAACGCCAATATCATTTAGTAGTGGTTGAGTAACCTCATTCAAAGAATATCTTCTTGAATATCTCAATGCCTTAAATTGAAACCTTAGTGCTCTTTCAAGATCTCCAATGCTTCGGTAAGCAAAAGCTATATACCGCATCGCATGGGCTATATCATATGGTGATTCTTCTTCTTGAGATAGTTTCAGGTACTCAAATGACTTCTCAATAGAACTGCTAGGATCTTTGATTAAGAGCTCTTCTATCAATTGTCGCTGAGCCTTGAGATTGTTTGTTGTATGGTTATTTCCCTGACTTGGCATGTCTACTTTGGTAAGGTTAACATACGAGCATACTGTATTAAAGTTTCAATTCTAACCCATTATTTTATTCAGAAACCCTTCTTTCCTCCGAATAGACACTGGTAATAGTGACTTATCAGACATGGATACTTGACCTCCAATTCCCTTATAGTACCTCAGGATATGGTTGATGTTGACAAGATAACTAGTATGAATCCTGGCAAACCTGTCCCCGGGAAGCATACTCTGAATATACTTAAGAGTCTTTGAGGCTATTATCTCTTTATCTTCACAAACAATAGTCGTGTATGACCCGTCAGCTTTGCAATAGACTATTGAATTAATATCAATTACCTCCATAGTGGAAATGGTAGGAATCACTAATTGCTTCTGATTATTTCCCTTTTTAATTCTCTCTTCTACCATTTTCACCAAACGATCCAACTCACTAAGATCAATTGGTTTCAATAAATAGTCTACGGCAATGGTTTTAAATGCTTGCAAAGCAAACTCTTCATAAGCTGTAAGGAATGCTACAAATGGAAGGTTGCTTAATTTTTCAATCGCAGGAATCAACTCAAAGGAATTATTATTTCCTAGTTGAATATCCAAGAAAACCAAATCATAAGAATTCTTCATTAATGAGTTTTGTGCAAAATCTATATTAGTTGCTACTGTGAACTCGTCATACTTTGCTCCAATTCTATTAAGTGAATACTTTAAATTATCAGCACTTCTTGGCTCATCTTCTACACACAGGATTTTCATTCTAGCCTAGTTTTCGTTTAACTCTTATAATAGTCTCAACTCCTGAGATCTCATCTCCATCATATAGGTTCTTAATCTCCAATGGTGGCATTCTATTTGGATTGAACCCTAGTAGAATAATCTTATCGTTTATACTTTTCAATCCAAAACTCAAATGACTACTATCATTATTTTGTTGAATCCCTTCTCCGTTATCAGTTACTTTAAAAACTATTGTTTCTTGATCCTGCATTACAGACAATTCAATACGGTTAAGCTCCCCCACTTTAAAACCATGTTTTAATGAGTTCTCAACTACAGGTTGAAGAATAAAAGGTGGGATTCTTAATCTTAAAATGTCCACTCCTGGAGCTATACTTAAACTCCAATCAAAATAATTGGGATTTCTTAGTAGCTCAAGTTCTAAATATGATTTGAGTAGATCAAGTTCATTTTGAATTGTAACTAATTCCTTCCTTGAATGTAGCAACCCGCCTCTTAGTAGTTTTGATAGATTTTGTATGCCATCAATTGCCAAATGCTTGGAGTTTCCTGCAACAAGTCCGGAAATACTTGATAGACAATTAAATACAAAGTGAGGGTTAATCTGAGCATTAATTAGTTTTACCTCATTTAATTTTCTTCTTATTTCAGCATCTTTAATAAATAATTTATTATTTAGAACAACCCAACTTTCTGGATTCTCTAGTTTAGGTATTGGCTGATTCATCCATTCAAAATCTTTATTAATTCTTTTTAGTTTGGCCTCCCATTTTTTCTGATTGTGCTTTTGAGAGAATTCTATCCCTTCTCTAGATTTCAATTTGCTTTTTTCATGAAACTGCATTTCAGCCAGCAATTTAGCTTCTTGATAAAGTATCTCTGAAACCAATAAAAAGAACCCCCTTTGTAGACAATTAAGTTTAATGAAGTCGAAATCTTTAATAAAGGTAAGATTGGGATTCTCTTTTGACTCAACAATCGTATAGCACAATAAAGCTTTCCAATAAATCATAGATTCTTGCCTCTCTTGTTGAGTCAATAAATCAATTGATCTTGAAAACACTGATTTAGCAATTGAGAACTGTTCAAATTGTAAATAGATAAATCCTATATTAATGTACAAGGAGGGAATGTTTGTAAAAGTTGAGTCCTCAATTGCCATTGAGTAACATTCTAGTGATTTTTCTATTTCGCCCTTTTGCCTATGCAGCACTCCCAAATCAACATATAATCTAGACCTAAAACTTTCTATATTATTTTCTTCAACTATTTTAAGGGATCTTCTTGTACAGTTTAAAGCTTGTTCAAAAGCACCAATATCTTTATAGTAGAAGGCTAGATATCGGTGTATAATTGATTGCTCCCTCACAGACCTCTCCTCAAAGCCGTTTTCAATGGCTTCAGTACATAGTTTTCTGACCATTTCAATATCCCGGGGCACGAAATACTCTATCCTTTCTATAAGGGATCCTATCTCTTCTTGGTTTGTTGCTGGCATCATCTACGCTATTTAGCCATTCCATATAAAAATTACCTAATACGATTTGTAACTGCAAGACCTGGCTTTGTAAGTGCAATGATTCCTTAAATTTGCGGCAAATGACCAGAATGGCTGTTAGGATACTCATTACAGGCGGAACTTTCGATAAGGAATACGACGAGATCAATGGTAAACTCTACTTCAAGGAGACCCATGTTTCAGAAATGCTAAAACTTGGCCGGTGTACCGTGCCGGTAGTAGTGCGCACGCTTATGATGATCGATAGTCTCGAAATGATAGACGAGGATCGACACTCGATTGCGCTTAACTGCAGGAAATGCGAAGAACAGAGTGTTCTAATTACACATGGCACTGACACCATGCAACAAACAGCCGAATACCTGGCCAAAGAAGAGATTCCAAAGACAATAGTCTTAACTGGAGCTATGATCCCATATGCCTTCGGGAGTTCTGACGGGTTTTTTAATTTGGGGTCAAGTCTCGCTTATGCGCAAAGTCTGCCCCATGGAGTGTATGTTGTGATGAATGGTAAAGCCTTCAATTGGAACTCGGTAAGGAAAAATAAAAAAACAGGTTT
>CAXDOZ010000053.1:0-15632 GCA_963991145.1 uncultured Chitinophagales bacterium
CTTGCAAGCAGCTTATTATGAGGATCATTGGTGGGAAATATAAATCCAAGAGGTTCAACCCTCCAAAGAATATCCCTACGAGACCCACAACGGATATAGCTAAAGAAGGGCTGTTCAATATCATTCAGAATAACTACAACATTGAAAATATTCGATTCCTGGATCTGTTTGGTGGTACTGGAAGTCTCAGCTATGAAATGGCTAGTAGAGGATGCGAGGATATTACAACAGTTGAGATCTTTCCCAAGTGCGCGAATTTTATTCGAAAAACCTCAAAAGAGCTAGGTCTGGAGAGTCACCGAATAGTGCAGGGAGACGTGTTTAAGTTTGTTTCTAACTGCAATGAGAGGTACGATCTGATCTTTGCAGGGCCTCCTTATCCCCTTCCTAATCTTGCATCTATTCCGGATCTGATCTTTGAGAATGATATAGTTGAGGGAGATGGTTGGTTTA
Organism: uncultured Chitinophagales bacterium; assembly: GCA_963991145.1. Taxonomy (GTDB): domain Bacteria; phylum Bacteroidota; class Bacteroidia; order Chitinophagales; family JABDMM01; genus CAXDOZ01. The sequence goes on from CAXDOZ010000053.1 coordinate 454, forward strand.
TCCTGGAGCATAACCCAAACCACAACTTTGAGAACCATCCTCATTTTGAGGTCAGTCGAAACTACGGCAGTACCATTTTCAGTATTTTCACGAACGAACCATCATGAAAGCTGTATTCCCAGGATCCTTTGATCCAATCACCATAGGACATGTAGATATTGTCAATCGAGCACTCCCAATTTTCGATGAGATCATCATAGCTATTGGGGTGAATACGCAAAAAAAGTACTTGTTCCCTCTTGAGCAGCGTAAAGATTGGATAGCAAAAGTCTTCAAAGACAATCCAAAGGTGAAAGTAGATTCATATGAGGGTCTTACTATTAATTATTGTCATAGTGTGCAGGCTGATTACATTGTAAGAGGGATTCGATCCGCTGCAGACTTTGAGTACGAAAAGACTATTGCTCACCTTAACAATGCAATGCAAGCGGATATAGAGACGATTCTTATTCTGTCAAAGCCCGAGTTAGCCCCAATTAGTTCTACTATCGTTCGTGAGATCATCATTGGGAATGGAGATGTCTCCAAATTTGTTCCCAGCGAAATAGTGTCTAGCATTGCCGAAAGCATCTAAATTACTAGATCGGTTCGATCCTGAGGAAGGGAACAAAGTATCATTATCAGTACCTCTTAGATTCATTAGTCTCTTTCTAACCTGTATTCAATTATTGGCTTTGCCATTGATGCTCAAAGACCTAAAGTTGTTTCAGGGTCTGACAGAGTTCTGGAAAGATGGGGAATTTACCGGCCCGGGCTTTATCACATTCTTCATTTTAATTCTCGCCCTGATCCTAAGTTTTGTGCTGATCCTGATCGATAAGAAGAAAGAAGTTCTGGCCTACACTCTATTCACTGTAAACCTGCTGATCTTCTCTGGCTACATTCTCTACTTCGCCTTTTTAGAGAAATGATCTACGACTTCCACGATAGATTGAAAAGTGTTCTCTAAAGCCTTTTGAACCTCAGAATCCGTCATCCAGCAAACTTCCTCTATCCCTTCTTCTGACTGAGCTTTTAACTCAGGAGTATCCTCTGCAAGCATTGAATACCAATAAGTTGTCTTGAGGATCTTCTTATCCTTTAAGTTATAGGTGTGTAAGGTTTTAAATGGACCATCCATAACTTGCTCGATTTTGCAAGCAGTCTCCTCTTCCACTTCTCTTACTGCTGTTTCTTCAATTCCTTCTCCTTTTTCCATCTTGCCTTTTGGTAGGTCCCATTTGCCAAGACGATGGATCATCAAAAGCTTTCCTTCTTTTGAAAGTACATAGCCACCTGCGGCTGTAATTGGCTTATATATCTCAAGCAGAGAATCTTCGATTGAAACTGATTCCGGGAAAACGATCAAAAGGCTCTTTGCTTCTTTAGAATTCTCAAGGGATTCTATTTGATATTTGAGACTCTCGATACCTTCAAACTCAATGGACTGAGAATGTGAAGAATTAGCATCCCAATTGTCGAAATCTTGCCCGCTGTTGACCAGCATTATAGTGCTATTCTGAATATGGATTTTATAATTTTGCTTCATGCTTTACAATCCTGAAATCGCCCATAAAATAGCTCAAATATTACTTGAATTAGAAGCTATTAAATTGTCTCCTGATCAACCTTTCACCTGGGCTTCAGGAATGAAAAGCCCAATCTATTGTGACAATCGCTTAAGTCTTTCAGATCCCGAAGGTCGAACCTTCATTAAGGAGAGTTTCGCGAAGCTATTAAAGGAAAAGTTTGAAGGCACTACAGCTGTGAGCGGTGTAGCAACAGCCGGGATTGCCCATGGAGCTCTTTTGGCGGATGAAACAGGTCTTCCATTTTCTTATGTAAGGTCTAAGCCTAAAGGCCATGGAATGCAAAATGCCATTGAAGGCCGGGTCAATAAAGGAGATAAGATCCTTGTAGTAGAGGATCTGGTTAGTACAGGTGGAAGCAGTCTGAAAGCTGTTGATGCTCTTAGAGAGGCTGGGGCTGAAGTTTTAGGCCTATGTTCAATCTTTACCTATGGCTTCAGCAAATCAGTGAAAGCCATGGAAGAGGCTAATTGCACATACTACTCATTATGCGACTACCCAACTGTAATCAAAGTCGCTGAAGAAATAGGGCATTTGATTCCTGAACAGCTAGATAGTTTGCTTGAATGGTATAAGGACCCAGAATCCTGGGAAATGGCAGAGTTTTAACTCTTGTTAGAACCTGCTAATAAATAAAGAACGGCCATTCTTACCGCTACTCCATTTTCTACTTGCTGCAGGATAATTGATTGATCTGAATCCGCAACTTCTGACGATATCTCCACTCCTCTGTTTATCGGGCCAGGGTGCATAATTACTATTTCCTTATCCAGCGATTCAAGAAGTGGCATAGTAACTCCATAGTACAGGGAATACTCTCTTAGACTTGGAAAATACCTTAGATCCTGACGTTCAAGTTGAATGCGAAGTATGTTTGCTACATCGCACCAATTCAGAGCTTTACGTAAGTCGTATTCAACTTTTACTCCGAGTTGATTAAGGTATTTGGGAATCAAGGTAGCTGGTCCGCATACCATCACTTCAGCTCCAAGTTTTTGCAGGCAAAAGATGTTGGAAAGAGCTACTCTTGAATGCATGATGTCACCTACGATCACCACTTTCTTCCCTGCCAGATCACCCAATTGCTCCCTCATTGAAAAGCTATCAAGCAATGCCTGAGTAGGATGTTCGTGAGTACCATCTCCTGCATTGATAATACTCGCTGGGATATTCTTTTTAAGGAAAGCACAAGCTCCCGGACTTGGGTGTCTCATGACAACCATGTCCACCTTCATGGCCAGAATATTATTTACTGTATCGAGGAGAGTCTCTCCTTTCTTTACTGATGAAGAAGAAGCCGAAAAGTTTACGACATCCGCCGAAAGGCGCTTCTCTGCTAACTCAAATGAGATCCTTGTTCTGGTTGAGTTTTCAAAGAACACATTTGCTATGGTAACATTTTGAAGTGCGGGTACTTTCTTAACTGGTCGTCCGAGAACCTCTTTGAATGAGTCGGCTGTTTCAAAAATGGTTTGAATATCAGCTGCGCTGATGTCTTTTATTCCGATTAGATGATCTGTGCTTAAGGCACTCATTCAGTATCACTATTGTTTTTCTCTACAATCCATACTCTGTCTTCAGAGTTCTCTCCAGCCCACTCTACTTTGACTTGTTCTTCAACGATTGAATCAACTCTTTTCCCTACGTATTTAGCTTGAATAGGAACGGTTCTATGCAATCTTCTATCAATCATTACCAGAAGCTCCACATCTTCCGGGCGACCGTAATCAATAAGGGCGTCAAGGGCTGATCTAATAGTTCGACCTGTATATAAAACATCATCTACAAGGATGATGCGCTTTCCTTCTACCTGGAAGCCGATTTTCGTTTGACTTGGAAGGATCATTTCCTCTCTGCTGAGTAGATCATCCCTATGGAAGGTGAAATCAAGAACTCCGAAAAGAATCTCCGTACCTGAAAGAATTGAGGTCAGACGCTGGTGTATGCGTTCTGCAAGCAATACACCTCTCGGCTGCACGCCTATTATAGCAGAGCTTGAGAAGTCTTTATGGTTTTCGATTAATTGATGACACAGCCTATCGATGGTAAGATTGAACAGTTGTGTGTCGAGGATAATTCGGGGCTGCATCTTTATTAGATCATTCAAATATATTGCGAATCCAACAAATAATCCGATGTAGATTACATACATGTGGAGTTATTGGGAGCAAGAAGGTCTCTTTAAAGCTGATCTGGTCGTTATTGGAGCTGGATTAACCGGCTTATCTGCCGCAATTAATTACAAGCAAAAAAGGCCAAATAAAAGGGTCCTCATTATTGATCGCAGTCCGTTTGGACAGGGTGCTTCAACAAAGAATGCAGGCTTTGGCTGTATAGGAAGTCCTTCAGAACTTCTCATGAATCTTGAAGATAATTCCAAAGAAGAAGTCTGGTCGCTTGTTGAGAGAAGGTATAGAGGTCTTGAAAAGCTCTTAAATCGATTTGGCACTAAAGCATTAGGTGTCAACACAAATGCAGGTTCTTCTGAGTTGTTACGCTCCAATGACCTTTACGTTTTAGATAAGCTTGATTGGCTCAATTCAGAGTTAAAAAATGTCCTTCCTCGTGAACCCTTTCAATTACAGCCTAAAGAATCTCTGAGCGGGCGATTCAATTCAGAATACATCAAGCGAGAAATAGACCTCCAGTTCGAGTTTCCAATTGATACGGGCTCATTGATAAAGACCTTACGAAGAGAAGCAGGGAATTTTGGAATTGATATTTGGGGAGGAGTTTCAGTAACTGAAGTTTCGCAAAGCCCTAATCATGTAAATGTTACTTGTAAAAGCAGTTGGACAAATGAATTGATGCAAATTAGAGGTGTCAGAGTTCTAAACGCCACCAACGCTTTTCATGAGCATCTTTCCATCAAACCAGATATAAAGCCAGGCAGAGGTTTAGTCCTGTGCTCCTCTCCATTGAATCTGCCCGTTAAGGGCATCTATCATTTAGAAAAAGGGAATGTCTATTTCAGAGAGATTGATAGTCGTCTAATGATTGGCGGTGGACGTCATTGGTTCAGGAATGAAGAAGAAACCAGTCAAGAAGGGATCAATAAGAGCATAGAAAGAGGGCTTATTGAGATCACTGACAAGCTATTCCCTGAACTTAAGTTTGATTGGGAGTATAAATGGTCTGGTATCATGGCATTTAGAGAAGGTCTGGAGCCACAATGCGATTGGATCTCAAAGAGCATTTTAAATGCGGTAGGACTAAACGGAATGGGTGTGGCATTTTCATGGCAGTTTGGATCTGAAATAGCTGAGAAACTGCTTCATGAGCAATAGTTTTAAAAATGTTAAATCCTCTTCAAGACTGTTAAAGAGCTGGACAAGTAGACAGATTTTGACTAACTTATTGTGAATTATAGCTGCCCTTGCATCTGATTATAGTAAACTAAAAAATCATTCAAATGAAAGCACAAAAACTCCGTTTACTTGCCTTGATGAGTTTGATCGTTCTTGCATTTCCACTGCAGGCACAAAAAACTGTTGACATCAGCGGGACATGGGTTGGCACCAGAATGCAGTACGACTGGGCTAAACTCAATTACATTCAGACCTTCGATTACATTTTTGAATTGGAGCAGGACGGCAACGTCATTACCGGAACAAGTTTTATTGATAATCCAAATGGCGATTTTGGCGAGATCAAGATTCGCGGAACTGTTATTGGAGACAAGTTCTACTTTGAAGAGTATGAAGTTGTAGACGAAGCAAGACCCAACAATAGAGTTTGGTGCTTCAAAGTCGGTTCGCTAAACATCTCTGAACTCAATGGTACACTAAGCCTTGATGGAGATACAGAGAGCTACACTTCAATTGGCTTCTTCCCTTGTTCAGGTGGTACAACACATCTTGAGCAGTTAGTTGATTACGGATCAGATGATCCAATTTCGAACGATGACCCAATCGTCGTTCCAAGTTCAGACCTTGACTTTAGCTTGAATGCTTATCCAAATCCATACACCGACAGAGCAACAATTTCTTACATTATTGAGGAGCGCTCTGAGGTGAATTTGAGTGTATACTCAATTGGAGGAGATCTTATCTCAGTATTGGCAGATGGACAGCAGGATGCATCTACTTATAACTATAGTTTTGAAGGCAAAAGCCATGGACTTTCAGCAGGAGCTTACATCGTTAAGTTATCTGTTGGAGACCAGGTTGCTTCTAAGCAGATCATCCAAATGTATTAGACCCGAGTAACCCCTTTTCATATAGAGGCCCATTGTTTTGCAATGGGCTTTTTTATTTGCCTTAATAAACCTAATCTAGCGGCTAAGGATTCATGAAACTCAAGTTTAGTTACAACTCACCGGTCATTCTCAGTTACTTCTTTCTTTGCTGTGCTGTGCTGTTCTTTAATGATGGTATGGGAGCTCCGATAATGAAGTATTTCACAGTCTATCCAGACTTCGACCCATCAGATCCGGTCAATTACTTCACTCTAGTAAGTCATATTTGTGGCCATGCAAATGCCGCCCATCTTTTAGGAAATATGATGATCCTGCTTCTGGTGGGACCATTGATGGAGGAGAGATACGGGTCCAGGGCTGTTTTAGCAATGATCCTGGTCACGGCTCTTGTTACAGGCATTTTAGTTGTTCTATTCTTTTCTAAAGGACTTTTAGGGGCTAGCGGAGTGGTCTTTATGTTTATCACTCTAAGCAGCTTTAACAACCTTAAAGAAGGATATATACCGCTGACATTCGTGATCGTATTTGTCATGTATGTCTTTAAAGAGATCTTACTGGAACTTACGGTGGATGATGGTGTTTCTCATTTAGCTCATATTCTTGGCGGAAGCCTTGGTTCTCTTTTTGGGTGGAAGTTTAATAGAAAGAAAAACAATGACGAAGAAGGAAAAAGTACAGTTCATAAGTCAGAAACTGAACGAACTGTACCCAAATCCACCGGTACCCCTGGATCATAAAGATCCCTACACATTGCTAGTAGCAGTTTTGCTTTCTGCTCAATGCACAGATGAGAGAGTGAATAAGGTTACTCCCCACCTTTTCGAAATGGCCGACAATCCATTTGAGATGTCAAAATTGGATGCTGATGAGATCAGAGAGGTCATCAAACCTTGCGGCTTATCCCCTACCAAATCCAAAGCGATCAAAAAGCTCTCGGAAATTCTTGTAAATGAGTATGATGGTGAGGTGCCAAATGACATTGACAAGCTGGAAGAACTTCCCGGAGTTGGGCATAAAACAGCTTCGGTGGTTGTAAGTCAGGCATTTGGTGAGCCTGCCTTTCCTGTAGATACTCATATTCATCGCTTAATGTATAGATGGGGCCTTTCGAACGGAAAGAATGTGGATCAAACAGAAAGGGATGCCAAACGCCTATTTCCCAAGGAAGAATGGAATAAAGTGCATATTCAGATCATCCTGTATGGAAGAGAATATAGCCCGGCAAGAGGCTTCAGGTTATCTAACAGTCCAATTGACCAGGTAGCGATGAGAAAGCCTCTTCAAAAGGAGTTTCTTAAGAAGGAATCGTAATCCACTATTTGGGCATAAGTCTTGATTCTAAATATTGCCTAGAAATCGGTGGTTGTCTAGATTTGAGCCACCCCGTATGAAATCAATACTACTACTATTACTTAGTGTTTCTCCTCTGCTATCTATATCGCAGGACACGAGTTTATTTAAGTATCGTCCAGAGCCTATCGAATCATTTGAAAACGATAGTGTAACAGCTGTTGAAATGAGACATCTGGATAGCCTGTTCTACACGATGCTATACAAGGAACCCTATTTCCTTACTGATAGCGTCATGACAGGTTATCTGATACCCGACGATACAATGCTCATGCATTATAATGATTCAATCATTCAGTCCAGGTTGGATCTTATTCCTTCACCAATTCCATTGCTAAGTAATGAGTTCGTAATTCCCTTTGTGCGCTATTACATCGTAAAGAGAAGAGATTATGTAGCTCGAATGCTGGCGCATTCTCAGATATTCTTTCCTGTTTATGAGGAGATGTTGGACAAGAAAGGTTTGCCGGATGAACTGAAGTACATCCCTATGATCGAATCTGCTTTTGACCCCACTGCAAGAAGCAGAATGGGTGCGACCGGGCAATGGCAGATAATGCATAGGACCGGGAAGTATTTAGGCCTGGAGATTAACAGCCTTGTAGATGAAAGATCAGATATTATCAAAGCATCTGATGCAGCTACGGATTACTTCAAATCACTGTACAATATTTATGATGATTGGCTGCTAGCAATTGCCGCATACAATTCTGGTCCCGGAAACGTGAATAAAGCCATATCCAAAGCCGGTGGTGTAAAGAATTTTTGGGCTATCAAAAAATTCCTGCCAAGAGAAACACAGAACTATGTTCCAATTTTCACTGCTGCAGTATACTCCATGAAGTATGCTGAGGAGCACGGTATTGGACCTGCTTATAGCCCTTATCGGGTTCTCTGCACTGATACTTTCTGTCTTAGAGAGAAAGTAACTTTCGAGCATTTGGCAGCAGAGACAGGACTGGAGGAGGATTATCTCACTATGCTTAATCCATCTTTAAAGATGGGGATCGTCCCAAAGACCGACACAGGTTTTATCATACAGGTCCCGATTACTCACCTAACCACTTTTGTAGCTAAGAGGGAGGTTTTAAATACTGATAGCGCATTCATATACAGCGATAGCTTTGAAATCATTGTTCCCGGCCAGGTCACTTACATAGTGGAAGCAGGGGACAATTTGGGATATATCGCAGAGAGATTTGGATGTAAAGTGAGTGATATCAAGGCATGGAATGATATGTACAGCGATAAGCTTTCAATTGGCCAGCAATTATTGCTTTTCATTCCTAAAGAGCAGGTTAAGAGCAAGGAAGAGTTTGCTGAGGAACTTGAAAATGCGGAGCCTGAGATCGGGGTCTCTAAGGATCAGATGGAAAGCGAGGAAGACTGCGATTGCATCTATCACGTAGTTAAGGATGGAGATACTTTGTGGGACATTGCTCAAATGTATCCTGGCGCTGTAATAGAGCGAATCATGGAGGATAATAATATGGGCTCATCAGCAAAATTGAAGCTCGATGCCATTCTCATAATCAACGACTATAGCGAATAGGAATTATCTATTGATATTTTCATCAAATTATAACAGACTATAAAGAACTTTGAGGAAGACAATTTGTCTACTTAGCATTAAATCAAACAAAAAATCAAACTATGTCAGTTTTAGTAGGCCGTAAAGCGCCATCATTCAGCACAGGAGCTGTGATCAATGGAGAAGAGATCGTAAACGATTTTTCTTTGGATCAGTACATTGGAAAGAACTATGTGCTTTTCTTTTTCTACCCTAAAGATTTCACTTTTGTATGTCCAACTGAGCTTCATGCATTCCAGTCTAAACTTGATGAGTTCAAGTCAAGAGGATGTGAAGTAGTTGCAGCATCTACTGACACAGAAGAATCTCACTGGGGATGGCTTCAAATGTCAAAAGACAATGGAGGAATTGAAGGGATCACCTATCCAATCGTAGCTGATACAGATAAAACTATCAGCACGAATTACGGAGTTTTAGCTGGTGATTACGATTACAACGAGCTAGGAGAACTAGTAGCTGATGGACCAATGATCGCATATCGTGGTCTATTCCTTATCGACAAGGAAGGTACTGTTCAGCACCAGATCGTAAACAACTTCCCACTTGGTAGAAATGTAGATGAGGCTTTAAGAATGCTAGATGCTCTTAAGCACTTTGAAGAGAAAGGAGAGGTTTGCCCAGCAAACTGGAAAGAAGGAGAAGATGCTATGACAGCTAGCTTTGACGGAGTAGCAGATTATCTTGCTTCTCACTAATATCCATTACATAAAAGAGAAAAGCCCTGTCCCGAGAATTCGGGAGGGGCTTTTTTTATGATATCGACTTTCTGACTTTTACGGTGTATTCCCGAATTGCCTTTCCAACTGGAATTCCTTGCTTATCCATTTCATGGATCACCCAGATTGCAGCTAGAATATGAGTTAGCTGTTCACCTTCGTCCTCTCCTCCTACCTCTATTGATAGTTCCTTTTCCTCCAGAAGATCATCTTCAGCTTTCTTAAGATCATCTATAGAGTATTTGGCAACAAGGTCTTTAATAACAGGAATCTGCATTAGTTAAGCTTTGCAAGTAACTCAATTGCCTTTTCTTCTTTGCTTGTAGCATATCCCTCTACCAGGGCTCCATCTTTAAAAACTGCAAGAAAAGGAAGGCTGTCAACTCCCGCCATCTTTCTAGCGGTCTCATTTTCTTCAGCATTCACATCGATGAACCTCACATCATTGAAGCGTTCATCTTCTGAAAGTCTTCTGAATTTTGGACTGAATAATTTGCAGCTACCACACCAATCGGCATAGTACTTAACTATTACTTTGTCATTCTCATTTAGCTCCTTAAGGAAGTCTTGCTCATTTACTTTTTCTACTGACATATCGACGAGTTTTTAATCAAACACAAAGTTCCGTGAATGGGTTTTGGAATTTGATATGAAGTTTAGATAAAGGATAGATGGAATCTATACTTACTCTTCGAAGACTTTGTCTGCAGGCACATAGCCTTGAGGAAGCTGAAACATTTGGTCTTCCAGAGATTTCTCTTCTACCTCAGTAACCTGAAATAGAGCGATAGTATTACCGGAATGGTCTTTCGTTACAGACTCCATAGGGAATCCAACTTGAGAGATCGCTTTAAGAGCAGGGATGTCGTAATTGGTTTTGAAGAAATCAGCAAACTTGTAAAGGGGGAAGTCTACAGATTTGTCAAGCCACATCTTAATAACCATTTGGTCTCCAGTAGAGCTTAGGGCAATGCATTCTCTTTCATTGATGACTTTCTTTTGGCTTCCAAGTCTTGAACTAAATGTTGCATCGCTTCCACCGGAAATATCTTCAGCGCTCACTTCAGTATAAAAATTCTTACCATTCTCTGCTGGGGTTTCGCTATACATGTATAGTGCTCCAGAACTAAGATTGGGGAGCATGAACAAGGATTCAGTCTTACCGTCAACCTCCATTTTCACTTCTAGCAGAAGATTCTCTCCATCCATAAACCAGATCATCTCCATTGGAAGATTTCCAGTCTCTTCAGAAACGTATGTTGTACTCACTACTCCCTCAAAGGCACTTGCAATTGCAGGGATAGTTAACAGTCCGATTGTAATTAATGCTAATCTTTTCATTGCTCTAGTTTCCTACGTTTCCTTTTACAGATGAGCTATTATAAAAGCCATCTCCAATTCCAATAAGGTTGTTATTGTTTCTTTTTATTGCATTTCCAGGTGCTTGAGAAGCGGGCCCGTTAGCTGATTGATTCAACAAGCTGATATTTCCTATAAATGGAATTTGAGCAGAAACATTGATGCCAATATTTCCTGCAGATCCTTGCTGACCAAAATCTCCTCCATCACCTCCTGTACCTGATGGCGTGATATTAATACTCGCAATACCTAATGGGATGTTCAGTGTTGTTGACAATACGCCTCCCTGACCAGGTTGAGCAAATGGCCCACTACCTGCACTAGAACCTGCAGCAAAAAGAGGAATTGAAATAGTAGTATTTCCACCTGCACCATTTTCACATCCACCTCCGCCTCCGGCACCAATACTAAAGGTGAAGCTTCCAACAATTGGGATATTTACAGTAAACCCAATTCCTACTGAACCTCCTCCGGAACCACCTCCATAAATACGTCCGTTGTTTTGAATTTCTGTTCGGCAGGTCAGATTAACAGCATTACCTCCGGCTTTCCCAGGATCTCCTGGAGGAATAGATGAGAATCCTCCTCCTACTCCACCATCACCCCCACGACCGATGATATTTCCTGAGTTACGTATACCAACATGGCTTTGCACATCAAGCACACCTGTATTAAATGCAGGTGTTGTTGGGTTAGAAGAATTTAAAGTAACTCCTGCATCTACGTCAACGACTACACAGACCGGGAATCCCGGACCTGGCAATGCATTTAATGCCATTAGGTCGTAATCTGAAGCGTTGGATCCAATGCTGATCTGAATACATGGTTCTACTGTAACTGTAAATACAGAGAATTGAGTTCTTGTATCACAAACTGATTGGATAATGATCGGGTAATCTCCTGCTGGGGCAAAAATTGAAGCACCTACCATTAAACTGGCAGAACCTACCGAGTCAATGATTGTAGTGTCAAGCTGGGCGAATATTCCAGGTGGCAATGAACTAAGAATCACAAGGTTTACAGGGTCATCTCCAGCTGTACGAGTAACCTGTAATGTAGTGAAGACAGTATCAGTGGTAGTCCTGTCAATTGTAGCAGTAGACGGACTAAGGAAAATATTGTAGTCACACTCTCCACACTCCCTTGCATAGACCGGTAACCAGCAAGCTCCATTGTAATACTCTAAGACACTATCCTGGGTATTGTAAATGGTCAATCCACTGGCAGGACTAGAGATGGCATCTCTTTGATTGTTATTCATTCTTGGAGGAAGAAATCCTCTATCGGAAGATTCAATTTGAAATGCAGCACTTGAGTCAGGTATGAGGATGTTTACACCCACCTGTGCCTTGGTTACACAGGTGAATGAAAGCAACATCACCAAAGCTCCAAAGCGAGCCAATAATCTATGCATAGGGTTTAAGGGGTTTGTTAGTGCGAATTAATATAGTAGAATATGTCAACCACAATTGCCTAAATTTATTCATATTAAAATTCAAAACCCCTCTATGAACAAGCTAAGGCTTCTTAGCACTCTTGTCTTACCCCTGCTCACAGTTCCTTTATTAAATGGACAAGCTCTATTAAGTAATGATGGTGCTTTTATTTCCGTCAATAACGGAGCTAGTCTTTCAATTCTTGGAGATCTATCAGTTAGTCAATCTGGATTTATCGACAATGCAGACACCATCTATATGACAGGTGACCTATATAACAATTCTGGATCTGGAATCTTTACTCCGGATACGAATGGAACGGTATTCTTCTGGGGTGATGATCAAGAGGTTCGAGGTGCCAACATTACAGAGTTTCAAAACTTAAGCCTGAATGGTTCAGGAGTTAAGTATGCATTGATTGATGTTGACGTACAGCATCATTTAGCTCTAACAGACAGGGAGTTAAATATGGATACCAGCACTGTCTTTTTGACTAATGCTAGTATCGAATCCCTTACGGAATCAGGAGGATTTGTGAGTAGTGAAGGGAATGGCGGGCTAGAAAGGTCAATGGATACCAGCGAGGCTTATTTCTTCACTGTGGGCACAAGCGGAAATCCTGGGGTTAGACCAGTTACAATAAAGCCTAATAGCAATCTGCCTCACTCCTACAGAGTGCGAATGGCAGCTGTTGATCCTGACCTTGAAGGATTAGATAGAGAAGATCGTCAAATTCTCTTGTGCTATGTAAATGATAATTACTACCACAGAATTTTCAGAACCAATGGCACTGATTCTGCAGACATTACAATGTTTTTTGATCCAACAATAGATGGAGACTTCAATCATATGCCTCAGTGGAAGAATTTCCCTGAATGGAGAAGGACTGACTCTGCTATTGCAGGGAATTCATTAGGTCTTAGCACTTTAAGTCTCAACAACTGGGGCGATTTTTCGAGTCCACACTTTGCACTAGGCTTTGTAGTTCCTGAATTTGTTGACCTGGGAGCAGATAAGATCATCTGGAAGTTCGATTCTACGAGACTTCAGGCTTCAGGTGGTATCACATACCTATGGGAGCCGGATAAGTTTATCGATTGTATCGACTGCCCTGAACCATGGGTCTTTCCAGATACTACCAGGACTTATCACGTATTCGTTGAGAATGAGCTTGGATGTAGAGACAGGGATACAATTAATGTAGCGGTTAGGCAAAGAGGAGAATCAGATATTGGAGTATTTATTCCTACAGGAATTTCTCCAAATGGAGATGGAAAGAACGAAAGATGGAGACTTTACGGTCTTGAGCCTGAATGGATCATTGAAGTTGTTGTTGTGAATCGTTGGGGAGATGAAGTGTTCTCTAGCACTAACTACACAAATGATTGGGATGGAAGTCACAAAGGCTCACTCCTTCCTGAAGCCACTTATTACTACATCATGAAGATTGACATTGGAAACAATGATGTCTTTAGTTATGATGGCCCAATAACAATTGTCTACTAAAATATGAAGAAGCTCTACCCCCTCCTTTTGCTCTTTGTGTCAAGCATTTGTTTTGGCCAACAATACCACAACTTCTCATTGAATCAGGAAAACCAGTTTGTCTTCAACCCTGCTGTAGCCGGAACTGATGAGTACTTCGATATTGGTGCTTCATTCAGAAAACAGTGGTTCAATATTGATCAGGCACCCTACTCTGTATACATGGGTGCTGAGTCTCCAATAAAGTATCAGGATATTGGGCTAGGTGGATTCATTATTCAGGATGCTACAGGACCTATTTCCCAAACTGCGTTCAACTTCTCTTTTGCCTACCACATTGATTTTGGCAGAGGCTACAAGACACAAACTCAGGATATCAGATTAGATAAGAGCCTTCTGAGTTTTGGATTTGGATTGAATCTGGTGCAGTACAGATTGGATGGAACCAAGATCGAATTAGATGACGAAACTGATGAGCTTTTCCTGAACAAGCGAGGAGCCAGATTTAATCCTGATATCAACTTTGGGATCTACTATAAATCAAAATGGGTCTATGCAGGTATTTCAGTTCCTCAGTTACTTGGCTTGAATATCAATATGAGTGAGAACGGCAGAGAGGTGAATATAAAGAAAGGACAACACCTTTACGCTCAGGTGGGAGTTCGAATCCCGATCACTACAGACCACACATGGTTTCTAGAACCCTCAGTTTGGTTCAAAACTAGTTTCCAGGCTCCACATCAGGAGGATATAAATATCAGGGTTGAGAAACAGGATATTGCATGGCTTGGAGTTGGATACCGCACCAGACAGAATCTGAGCTTTCAGGGAGGCTTTTGGATAAATAAAGCATTCAATATTGGATATGCATATGACCTTCCAATATCTAATTACAGGCCCGACTTAGGCCAAACACATGAGATCTATTTGGGCTATAGATTTATACCTAATTTTTAATGAAAGAGATAAGCAAGAAAGTAGTAATTGCTGGCAGAACGCAGGTTGGAAAATCTTCCATTTTAAATCGCTTAGCGCTCGACGAATTTAATGAACAACCGAATGACTCAATAGGTGTAAGAATCGAAAGGTTGGAAAATGAAGTCTCGGGAAAGCTAATAAATATGGTCCTCTGGGATCTCGCTGGAGACTCTACAAATCCAGACACTCCCAATTCATATTTCCTTGGAGCCAATATTATTGTCTACGTTGTAGATCTGAATTCACCAGAAACCTATTCAGTCTTAACTGCGGACCTAAAATCATTATCAGAAAGAGCTGGGGACTTGCCAGTAGTTACAGTCGCAAACAAATCAGATCTTCTCACTCCATCTCAGATTGAGAATGCATTAAAATCCTTTTCAGAGCAACCAGATATCATCTGTAGCTCAAAAACAGGTGCAGGTCTAGACAAATTACACGAGAAGCTTCTTAGCATATCTTTGTCTTATGACTAAGGTTATAAATGCACCAATTACA